>CAYGZI010000681.1:0-3134 GCA_964354245.1 uncultured Planctomycetaceae bacterium | reverse complement strand
GCGGGGCAATATGTAGCCTCTGCCTTCTCGGTGGCATGGCCTGCCTTGATCGTCGTTACGGCGCTTTCCGCCGGACTGACGATTCTGGTCTGGCGGCGGCAACGGAGGTACGACGTGGGCGGGACTGCGTTCTGGATGGTCTTCGTCGTGCTGGGAGGCGTACCGGGGCTCTTGGCCTACCGGTTCCACCGCCGCTGGCCGGTCCTCCAGGCGTGCCCGGCGTGCGGAGAGACCGTCCCGCGCGACCGCGACGCGTGCGCTCATTGCGGCGCGGAGTTTCCCTCGCCCGCGCCCAAGGGAATCGAGGTCTTCGCCCCATAGCCCGGATTAACGATCAAGGACACAAGTAGTAGCACAGACATCTTGCCTGTCCGTCAGTAGCACAGGCATCTTGCCTGTCCGTCAGTAGCACGGGCATCTTGCCTGTGCTTTGGGACACAGGCTGGAAGCCTGTGCTACGGTGAGCGGCCATTGGCCGCGGCGCAAACACCCGACCGGTGTTCCCCCAAAGAAGCCGCGGCCAGTGGCCGCAGCACGGTTTTGATCGAACCGCAGAGGACGCAGAGAGCGCAGAGGGAATACGGATCAAGGCAAGGAAGATAGAGGGCGACTGAATTCCCTATACCTCTCTCTTCCTCTGCGCTCTCTGCGTCCTCTGCGGTGAATCCCCTCCGACTCATCCGCGGACGGAAACCCACCAAGACATCACGAAGAGAATCGCCAAGAGGATCCCCATCACGACCACCACCAGCAGCCCGAATCGGGCCGCGTGCCGGACGATCGGCCCCATGTCCTCGTGGCGGGTCGCCGCATAGACCAGGCTGACCGTGACCACCAGCGGCAGCGCAAACCAAAGGGGATTCACCCCGCCGGCGGCCAAGAGCAAAGCGTCGAACAAGATTGAGTCTCCCGGGGAAAGGGGGTCGGGGGCTAGGGATGAGGGATGAAGGATGAGGGATGAATGATGAGAGGTGAATGAAGGCACAAGGAATTGCGGCACATTTATCCTTCATCCTTCATCCTTTTCTCGGCCCTCATCCCTCGCCCCTTCTTTTTTCTGGCCTTCCTCTTCTTCGTCCTTCTTCGTCTCTGCGACGACCGGGCCGCAGCAGGCGTCGTAAATCACCAGGATGTTCAATAGCCCGGCGATCATCGTGTACACCGTCCCCAGCTCAAAATAGCCCGCCAAGCGGAGATTGAGCTCATCCAGGGTGAACTGGCGTTTCGCATACCGCTCGGCCTGGAGCCGGTGGCGGGTCTCCCTGTCGCCCGTTCGCTCATCCGCGGGGATCTCCGGCAACGGAGGGGCCTCAAACCCGCCCCACATCGGTCCCGCCTCGCGGTCCTTGTTGTTTCGGGCCCGGTTGGCCTGGACCAAGGCCGGCAGGGCGGGAAGGCCGATTCCCACCTGGCAGATGTAGGGCAACCGGGTATCGTCGTCCCGCCAGGCCACGTAGACCACGCGGCCCCAGCCCAGCTCCCGGCTGCCGCCGAGGTAGCATCCGTAGGCGAAGGTCCCCATCAGGCAGACGAAGTACAGGATCGCCTTGGCCGTGCGGCCCTGGTAGAGATGTCCCAGCCCCGGCACCAGCCACGCCAGGAAGGCGGCCAGCGCAGGGTCTTTCAGGGGGATGGTCGGGTGGGAGACTGGCTTGGTGGGTCCGGTCAAAGGCGAGTTAACTCCAATGGAGGGTGTGTTGTGGACCTGTCAAAGTGGGCTTCGCGGATTCAGTGCAAAGTGAAAAGTGCAGAGTGCAAAATGGGTCGCCGACCGTCGCACCTGAGTACCTCGCTGAACCCTGCTCCGTATTCTAGTGATCCCCGGGCACATTGCCATGCCAGATCGGCGTCCGGCCTGCGCACACGTTTCGCCGTGAGACGCCAATCCCTAATCCCTAATCCCTAGTCCCCAGTCCCCAGTCCCTAGCCCCTTCGCCTCGCCTGCACCACGCGCGGCAGCCGGGAGAGGTCCTTGACCGTTGGGCCGGATTCCAGCCGCGCGTCCGCCGCCAGAAGGGCCTGCACCGCGTCGTGGATCATCGGGCTGATCTCCAAGAGAAGCCACCCGCCGGGGTGGAGCCGCTCGACGGCCTGCGCCAGCAGACGCTCGATCACCTCGGTCCCGCGGCTCCCCGCCACCAGGGCCACGCGGGGCTCGAACCGGCGGACCTCCGGCGCCAACGAGTCCAACTCCGTCTCGCCGACGTAGGGCGGGTTGCCGACCACAAAGTCGAACCGCCGCTCCGGTGGGACCGCCGCGAACAGGTCGCTCTCGACAAACTCGATCCGGTCCAGCACGCCGTGGGTCTGGGCATTGCCGCGGGCGATGGCCAGGGCTGCCGGGGAGATGTCGATTGCCGTGACGCGGCTCTTGGGCAGATGCTTGGCCGCAGCGACGGCGATGATCCCGCTCCCCGTTCCCACGTCGCAAATCGCGATCGGATCGCGCGGCGATTGCCGGGCCAGCTCGATTAGCGTCATCACCAGCAGCTCGGTTTCGGGCCGCGGGATCAGCACATCCTGAGTCACGCGGAAGTCCAGCGAGAAGAACTCCCGGTGCCCGACCAGATAGGCCACGGGCGTCCCTTCGGCGCGGCGTTTGACAAGATCGCGGAAGGCCGTGCGTACGGTTTCGCCCGGCGTCTCGTCGAAAGAGGTGTAGAGTGCGATCCGCGGGCAGTGCAGGACTTCGGCGAGGAGTACCTCGGCGTCGAGCCGCGGGCTGTCGGCGCCGCGACGCTTCAGGTAGTCGGCGGTCCACTGAAGCAGGCGGCCGACGGTCCACGCTTCGGATTCATCCTTCATCCTTCCTCCGTCGCCCCGAACTCTTCGCGCAGCTCCTGCCGCTGGTAGTCCTTGATCGCGTCGACGACCGGGCCGAGGTTGCCCTCCAGGATGCTGCTGAGCTGATAGAGGGTCAGGCCGATGCGGTGGTCGGTGATCCGGTTCTCGGGGAAGTTGTAGGTGCGGATCTTCTCGCTGCGGTCGCCCGATCCGATCTTGCTCTTGCGCTCGCTGGCCCGTTTGTGCTGCTCTTCGCTCCGCTTGGCCTCGTACAGGCGGGTGCGGAGCACGCGGAGCGCCTTGGCGAGGTTCTTGTGCTGGCTCTTCTCGTCCTGGCAACTGACCACGAT
>CAYGZI010000680.1:0-3158 GCA_964354245.1 uncultured Planctomycetaceae bacterium | reverse complement strand
CAAGCCGCGGTAGCGGCGGGTGGCACGGGCATCTTGCCCGTGCTTGCCTGTGGCACTGGCGAGACGCCAGTGCCACCCAACCGCGCGGCTTACGGTTCCTGGTCGGTTTGGCTCTCGGAGCCCCGCCGTTCCGGCTCGCGCTGCCATTGCAGGCCCGCCTCGGCGAAAAGGTCCTGCTTCCATGCGGCCAGCGCCGCCTCCTCGTCGAATATCGCCGCCTGTGAATAGAGCCCCCAGGGCCAAACCTTGAAGTCCTCCCAAAGCGTGGTTTCCAGGGGCAAGTACTCTACCACGCGGACCAGGTAAACCACCGTCTCCGGACGGTTCCAGATCCCGTCGGCTCCGCCCGGCGGGATCGCAAAGAGCTTCTCCATGAACGGGTTTTCGATCGCGGGAATCGGCCTCCCGCCGGCCGCCAGGATCTCGCCCAACCGCGGCCGCTCGTCCTGCGATCTGCTGAAAAGGTCCCCGCCCGTGAGCCAGCTAAACGGCGGAGGCGTGAGCACCTCCGCATCCGGCCCCTTGCCCACGACTTCCTTGAGCGGCTTCTGGAGTTCCCGGGCCCGGGCCGCCAGACGGTTCGCCTCGCCCAGCGCGACCGCTCGGGCTTGGATCAGCTTCCACGCCCGCACCACGCCGTCGCGCACCCCCTCATCGTCCCAGTTAGGAACTCTCTCCGGGTAGTCCTCCACCTTCCAGAACAGGTATTCGTTGCCATAGGGATCCAGGGCCGTCGCGGCCCGGTAGAGGGCCAATGTGCCGAAAGCCCGCTGGGCAAAGGCCGTGCGCCCCTCCACCCGCGACTTCGCAATGTCCCATCGCCCGGCCTCCGACTCCGAACTGACCCCCGTGCGGACCGGCTTGAGCCCGAGTCTCTCGGCGGTCAAGTCCAGATTGGGCGGCTGGGGCGGGCTGGCGGTTTCCTTGTCGCTCTTCTCCATAGACTGGTAAGCCATCCAGTCCCGCTCAAAACTGGCCATCTCATCCTGCAAAGCGGTGAACGCGGCGGCGATCTTCTCGTGAGCCTTCTGTCTTGCCCGGATGTACCGGATCCGATCTTTGACCTGCTCCAGCGGCTGGATCTCGGTCTTGGGACTCAAGGGAAGCTGCAGCTTCTCCGCGGGTTGCCCTGCCTTGGCCGCGCCTCGAGTCTCCGGACTCCGGAGTCCAGGCTCTTTGCCTTTCTCTTGCTCGAACGACACGAGCCGGAACGGGCTCTCCAAAACGCTCTTGCCGGAGGAGGTCTTCGCCGGGGGCTTCTCGGCCGGGCTCGGGTTCTCCGGCTGGCCCTTGGGCAACTCCGACTTCGGCGACCCGGTCTTGGAGGGCGCCTCTTGGCCCGGAAGTGTCTTCCCCGGCTCCGGCTTGCCCAGTTCCCCCTTGGGCCCCGGGGGCTTGGCCGGCTCCGATTCCGCCGCCGCCGGCTTGGCCGGCTCCGATTCCGCCGCCGCCGGCTTGGCCGCCTCCGCGGCTTTCTTCTCGGCGGCCTTCTTCTCAGCAGCCTTCTTCTCGGCGGGCGCCGGCGGCTTCTCCGGCAGCGGCTTGACTTCCGGCAACACCGGCCGGGGGAATTCCTTCTTGTTCTCGTCGTAGAAGGCCGCAATCTCCGCTTCGGTCACTTCGTCGGGATCAAGGAAGTCGTTGCGAGACTGCACTCCAATCACCCCGCGCAGTGCCAGGTCCAAGGCCCATGGGCTGCCCGCCGCGGGCTTCCCCAAGCGTGAAGCGATTCCTTCAACGCTTCTGGGCTCGGCCTTGAAGTACTGCATCGCAATCCGGTGCGGCTCGCGGAACCCGGGGTCCGGAGAGTCGGGATCCGGGCGTTTGTCCTTGAACTCCTCGAACAGCGCCTTGACGTTTTTCTCCTCTTCCTCCGTCGGATCGGGCACTCTGGCGATAAGCTTCTGGGTGTCAATCGGCAGGAGCTCGATCTTTGCCCTGCGGTTCAGACGCCGGAAGTAGTCCCATCGCTCGGCGGGGGTGGCGCCGGTCAGGTCCATCGTCAGCATTTGGCGGAGCCGCATCGCCGACAGCTCGTTGCGCACGATCTCGAAAAGCGAGGACTGCGACAGGCGCAACGTCTTCAGCATCGCCTTGATCTTCCCGTCATCCACCTGGCCCTCGGTCAGGTCGCTGAGGAAGCCGTTGATCGCCGAGTTGCTGATCGCGATCCCCATCTCCCGCGCTTTCCGGCTCAGGAGCCACGTCTCGACGACCGATTCCTCGCTTTCCGGTCCGAGCGGATACGGGGTTTGCCCTACGATGAGGAACAGCGGGTTCCGCGGGGGATACAGGAATTGCCTGCCGTTGTGTTCCGCAACGAGCCGCTGAAGGTCTTGCAGAAAGACGAGCCACCGGCCGCGCTGCCAGAGCAGGGTGTTGACTTGGCTCTCGCGCAAATCGCCATACTTCTTGGTGGTCACGGCCACCTTGTCGCTCGGCCCCCTTCTCAGACTGAGGATCTCAAGCACGGCGGGCAGGAAAACGAACGAGAGCATGGCCATGAGCGTCAAGATGGCCAGCATGAGTTTCCGGTGTTTCCGGAACGTCTTAATCGGGCTAACCATGAACTCTTCCCTTCTGCGGAGGGGACGGCCCGCCGAATTCGCCTTGACAGCCCCGCGGACCGCGTATTATGAGTGTCCGGTCCAGGGCGGGTGGAATCCCAGATTCTAAGGGGGCTCGCCGTAAATTCAATCCCAAAAAGGGGGTCCGAAGAGTGCGGCACCCGAAGGTAGGGCAAGTTTGAGCCTCGTCCTTCCCCGGCCATACGATATAGTATCGCAGGCGGTCTCCGGGCGGAGAACGGGCTTCGGGCCCGTTGTCACCCGCGTAGAACGGGCTTCCAGCCCGTCGCGACTCGTGTAGAACAGGTTTCTCCAATCTCCAATCCAACATGCCCAAGAAAGCACAAACCCGGGACGGAACCTCGCTGGTGATCGTCGAGTCGCCCGCCAAGGCGCGGACCATCGGCCGCTTTCTTGGCCCCGGATTCACCATTGAGGCCAGCATCGGCCACATCCGCGACCTCCCGCAAGGCGCCAAAGAGGTCCCCGAGCAATACAAGAAAGAGGGCTGGGCCCATCTGGGCGTCAACGTCGATCGAGGCTTCGAGCCCATCTACGTGATCCCCCGGGGCAAACAGAAGCAGGTCCGCA
>CAYGZI010000679.1:0-3160 GCA_964354245.1 uncultured Planctomycetaceae bacterium | reverse complement strand
CAACAGGGAATACAAAGCAGACCTAAATGAGAGACCATAGTATGTCTACTCGACCGATTGGACAAGGAGGATGCAAACGGACCCCGTGGTGGTGCTGGGCCGCTGCAGCGTTGGTCGCCGTCGCCGTGTTGCCCGGCGCGGCCTTGGGTGTCTTGGGCGACGAGGAGGCCGGCCAGCAGGGGTCGGAAACCACCACGACGACGCCAGCCGCAACGCCGTTGCTCAGGAGCGCGGCCTACGCGGAGCCGCGACCGATCGGCGCGGGCGTCGTGGCCCCGACGGACGCGCGGCCCGCGCGGGCGGACGACCGTGAGCCGAAGACCGCGCGGTCGTACGCCGTCCAAGACGTTCTTGCCAGGATTCGGGAGGACCGGGGCCTGGGCCAGCAGGAAAGCAAGGAGTTCTTGAAAGACTGGCTGGCCCGTGCGGTCCATAGCCAGCGACCGCCCGCGCCCCCTTATGGACCGTACCAGCAGCCCGCTCGCGACCGCCGGGACCCCCTCGGCATGGTGTGGACCGGCGACGGCCTGCTGATCGAGACCGATGCCGCCGGACACAATCAAATCGCCGAAGCACTTGAAACCCTTCGCAAGTACGGCGCCGCTCAGGTCGTAATTGAGGTGCGATTCGTGAGCCTCCAGGCCAAGGAACTTCAGCGAACCGGCGTAAACTGGAAGCTCTTGCCTTCGGACCTCCCGGCGAACGCTTCGGCAGAGAACGGCCCGGCCTTGCCGGTCGCGTTCGATCGCTCCCTTGCCAGCCACGACGGCCCTCCCCCCAACCGGGCCCAAGTCCTCATCGAGAAGAACCTGCCCGTGATGCTTGATATCCTGGACGAAGACCTTGCCAAGAAGGCAGTGGAACAGTGGCAAGGGGACCGGAGAACCAGTGTGCTTCAAGCGCCCAGGGTAACGCTCTTCAACGCCCAAACGGCCTTGATCTCGGACACCTCGCAAAGTCCGTTCGTGGTTGGGCTCAAGGACGGTCAACCGCAGATACGCGTCGTCTCCGAAGGGACTTCAGTGCATCTCCGGCCGCTGGTGGACCGGCAGGGCAAGCTCGTGCTCGATTTCGCCGTCACGTTCTCGAAGATTCGCGGAGTGGAGGTGGTGACGGTCTCGGGCACTGCCGAGAAAGGCGTGACCCTGCAAGTCCCGGAGATCGAAACGACCCGCGTGGAAGGCCGGGTCGAGCTGCCATGGCAGAGGTGCTTGCTGCTGCGCGGCCTGGAGCGCAAGGTACCGGAAGGCAAGCCCGAGTCGACGGTCGCAACGCGGCTAACGCAATGGCTCTTGCCGGGCGCAATCGATCTCAAGAAGCCGGAAGACCAGTCCCAGTCGTTGCTCGTGATGCTGCGGGCCGAGAAGGTTCCGGCGCTCGGCACGACGCAGCCGGCGACAAGGCGCTGACCGCGAGAAACAGAGAACGGAGAGTTCCGAGGTTTTCCAGACTCTGGGAGTCTTCAGCCTCAGACCCATTCCCAGCGGCGCAACCACTGGTACTCCGCCGGCAACTCCTGCCACATTCGCGCGGTCATCTGCTCGAAGCGCTGCGACTCGGCCACGTCGAACTGGCGCCGCTCTTGCACCGCCTGGGCCGCGTTCTTGACCTGATCCACGGTCATCAGCCCGGGAATCGCCGCGGTGAGCACGTCGCAAGAGAGGACGTGGCGGAGGGCCATCCGGGCCCGCTCGTCGTCTTCGGCCTTGGTGGGCGAGTCGGGCCGGCCGCCGGAGAGGAAAAGCGTGCCGCTGGCAAAGGGCTTGATGCCGATCAGGCCCACGTCGTGCCTTCGCACCGCGTCGAACATGCTCCCCAGCGGCTTCTCCCTGCTCCCGGCGCTATAGGGCGTGATGATGACTTCCAGCGACGGGTACTTGGCCACCGCCTCGGCGATCCAGGGGCGATGGTGCGTGGAGACGCCGGTCGCGCGGGCCTTGCCTGCCTTCTTGCCCCACTCCAGCGCGGCCGCGATGGTCTCGATCTCTTTCTCCGCGTGCTTGGTGGCCTGCTCGCGGATGGTGACGCGCCAGACATCGACGTAGTCCAGGCCGGTGGCCTTCAGCCCTTCGTCGATCTGCTGCTTCATCTTTTCCAGCGAGCCGGCGATGGCAGGGTCGCGTCCGAGCCACCAGTCGAACCCGAAGTAGATCCGCTCGCGCTTGCCGCGCACTGCCTCGGCATAGACCAGGGCCTCGCCGGACGAGCAGGCATCGATGTAGTTGATGCCGTGGTCCAGCGCGGCGGCGATCACCTCGCGGCGGTTCCGCTTGAACTCCTCGGTGCCGTGGCGATACGCAATCCGCTTCCAGTGCCCGCCCATGCTCACCGCCGAGAGCATAAAGCCCGTTCGGCCCAGGCGGCGGTACTCCATGTTCTCGTTGAAACTGCGGGCCTTCTTCGGATCCGGCGGATCGGCCGCGGCTTGCGCCTTTCCGGCCAGGCCCGCGCCGAGGGTCGCTCCAGCCGCCACCGCGGCCGTATCCCGCACAAAATCGCGTCGCGTCAGGCGATCGTCGTTCATCGCGTCTCTCCTGATGGCTGACTGCTGAAAGCTGATAGCTGATGGCTTCCCATCCTACGTCGCCCGCGTCAACTGATTCGCGTGCGGCGTCACCTGGTCGAGATTGGGCTTGATGTCCGCGCGGACGTTTCCCAGGGCCCATGCGATTCCGCCCAGGGCAATCGCCTGGAAGAACGGATTCGTCCAGATGTCCTCGCGGTGGCCAAGCGACGTGTAGAAGACGCGGCCCTTGCCGTGCCGCCGGGCCCACGTCATGGGGAAGTCCGGGCGCTGGTAGCTTGGGCCCTGCATCTTGCCCGTCTCCTGCACAATGATTACGTGCAGGTCCTTGGCGAAGTTCTTCAGGGCGTACCACTCCTCGTAGAACGAGAGGCCCTCGGCCATGCCCAGGTCGCCGGTGCCGGGAAACCCCGACACCAGCAAGAGCGACGCCTCCTGCTGCTGGTCGTGCTTGACGAACTCGCCACCCAGCATGGCGATGTAGGGATCGACCACGGTCTGGATCTCGCTGCGCGGGCCGGAATGGAACGTATCGGTCGCCGAGTGGAAGCCGATGAATCCCTTGCCGGCGGCGATTGCGTCCAGGAGCCTCTTCTTGCCCGCGGGGCTCATCGGCGGCGTGTCCTCTCTGACGGC
>CAYGZI010000678.1:0-3168 GCA_964354245.1 uncultured Planctomycetaceae bacterium | reverse complement strand
GATCATGCCCGGCAAAGTCAACCCCGTGATATGCGAAAGCCTGATGCAGGTGGCCGCCCGCGTGATGGGCAACGACCAAACGATCGTCTTCTGCGGCGCGGCCGGCGGGCAGTTCCAACTGAACGTCATGATGCCCGTCATGGGCTGCGCGGTGCTGGAGAGCATCCGGCTCCTCGCCGCCGCCACGAAGGCGCTGGCGGAGCTTGCCCTGGAAGGCATGGAGGCCAATCGCGAGGCGTGCCTTGCCGGCGTGGAGAAGAGTCTCTCGCTGGCGACCGGGCTTGTTCCGCACATCGGCTACCAGCAGGCCGCCGCCCTTGCCAAGGAGGCATTCCAGACCGGCAAGACGATCCGCCAGCTCTGCCGCGAGAAGAAGGTCCTTCCCGAGGACCAGCTCGAAAAGGCCCTCGACCCGTGGCGCATGACGAAGCCGGCCGAATGACGCACCGCCTCGGCCTCGCAACGCCCCTGTAGGACGACTTTTAAGTCGTCCCGCGCAGCATTCCTGCCGCGAAGGGTAGGGCGACTTTGAAAGCCGGCCGAGAGCGCATCTGAGCCCGTCCGTTTCGGCCCGCCACCCCGTAACCCCGCCACGCACCACCCGCCACCCATTCGCGACGCCCGCTTGTTCTGCCAGAAGGTTGACATTGCTGACCACCTTGTTAGACTGGAGAAATCGCCCTTTGTGAGGAACGGCGTCTCTCCGCAAAAGGGGGGCTCCCATGACCGCCCAATCCGTCAATCGCCACGGCCGCCGATCATCCCGAAACCCTTCGCCACTCCGCCGCAGCGACCCGCTCTCCTGCCGTCACCGGCCGCACCTTGTTGAGCGGTTGGAAGACCGCTGCCTCCTCTCCGTGGACGCGTTCCCTTTCGGTGCGGGGATGCACTTCGCCCGCTTACCGGATGACCCCGCCCCCCCCACGGTGATCGGCAGCACTTCACCGGCCCCCGCTGGAGGCGCGGAACCGGCCGGAGGCCCCACGGAGAGCCAACTCAATGCGTGGGGTGGGTACGACGTGGGAGGAGGAGGCGACGCCAGCGGCGGTGCTCAAGGAGTCATCACCGGAGTGCCGGCCTATATCTGGCACCACGGGTGCGGCCCCACTTCGGCCGGGATGATCATCGGCTACTGGGATATGCACGGGTTTCCGAACCTGATTCCCGGTGACAGCAGCACGCAAACCACCGACGTCGACAACGCCATCGCCAGCACCGAGCATTACAACGACTACTCCTTGCCCATCGACGACTCCGGCACCGGCATCCTCGCCGACAAGTCGCAACTCGGCGGCGCGCACACGAACAACTCAACCGCTGACTGGATGCACACCTCCTGGAGTAAGGACGGAAACTACTACGGCTGGAGTCTGTTTGGCGCCGTGGACGACGCCATCGACAGCTACACGGATTCGAAAGGGTATCCCGATTTTACGGCGACGAACAAGGCTTGGGGGGCCTTCACTTGGGCCGACTTCGTCAACGAGATCAACAGCAACCGCCCCATGGAACTGCTCGTGGACACCGACGCGAACGGCGAAACAGATCATTTCGTCCCCGCGATCGGCTATGACGATTCGGCGATGCGGTACGCGTGCTACGACGCGTGGGACAGCAGCGTCCACTGGTACGACTTCCGTCAAATTGGAGCAGGGCTACCCTGGGGAATCTACGGGGCAACCTTTGTCGACCCGCCGCTGCCTACTGATCTAGACGCCGATCTGGTCGATGGAAACGCCGTCGCGAGTGATGCCATCCTTTCGGGGCAGCAGCGGAAGGACTACAGCTTCACGGGCCGCGCCGGCGACCTGCTCACGGTCACGCTCGACGGCGGGTCGCTCACGGACTGGTTTGACTCCGCCTTGGCCGTTTTCGGCCCTGGTCAGACGCCCGTGTACGTTTCGTCCCAGACCGCTACCGATACCTTCCTCCGCTACTCCTGGGAAACCAACCGGCCCATGTGGCCCAACTCGAACGATCCCGACACAATCCAGGTGCTGCTGACCCAGGACGGCACCTACACGATCCAGGTCCAGGTCGATCCCGCGGCCACCGGCGGCGAAACGGCCGGCCCATATACCCTCACCGTTGGTCTTGCTCACAACAATGCGGCCGCCCAGTCCTTCTTCCTCGATTTCGCGGAGTTCACCTCCAGCGCCGTGACCGGCTATTTTGGCTACCTCGGCGGCGACCCCGCCACGGTGCGCCAGACGATCATCAATTCCGCCCTGACGCGGTTTCAGAACGTTTTCGCGGAGTACAACGTGACGGCGAGCACGTATGCGCCGGGCGGGTCGTATTCGCGCCTGCGCTTCATGGACAACGCGAACCCATTGTATACCAATGTCCTTGGGCTCGCCGACCAGATCGACTATGGGAACCTAGACCATGGCGACGGGGCCAAGATCTTCTTCGATCATTTTGGCGACGGAGGCTATCAGTTCACGTCGGCGGAGAACGTCGGGACCGCCTTCGGCACGGTGGCCGCCCACGAGGGTGGCCACCTGCTGGGCCTGCGGCATGTGAATGCCAGCCAGCCGGCCGAGGACCTCATGGGGCGGCTGAGCGGCTACGGCTCGTTGTTGACCAATCCCGCGTTCGGCAACTACGACGTGTACGAATCGCCCTCAGAACTCTGGTGGTTCGACATCGACAACGGGTTCGATGTGTTTGGCAAGCAGGATTCGGCCGCGACCCTGTTGGCCACGCTCGGGCCAGCGTCCGTGGTGCCGACTGGCGTCCGGGTCATCGGCACCGATCCCGTTCACGGCGGGCCCATGGTGGCCCGGAACGTCAACATCACCATCGACTTCAGCGAGCCGATGGACTTCACCACGCTGAATTCGTCCACGGTCGCCGTGGTCGGCTCAGCCAGCGGGGTTCATGAGTCGACCTACAGCTACGTTGGCACACGGTTGACCGTCGATCCGCAGGTGGACTTCTCGGCCACCGAACAGGTCACGGTGACTGTCTCCCAAAACGTGCAGTCCTTCGACGGCGACCGAATGGCCTCCGACTACGTGTGTTCCTTTGAGACGATCGGGACCACCCCGACGCCGATTTCCGTTGGCGGCACGCTTCCGGCCTCGACCGTCTGGACAACGGGGAATGTGTACCTTGTTACTTCCGACTTGACCATTCCGACTGGTGTCACTCTTCGCATCGACC
>CAYGZI010000677.1:0-3202 GCA_964354245.1 uncultured Planctomycetaceae bacterium | reverse complement strand
AGTCAGATAGCGGTGGTCGGGGCCGACCAGCAGCCGGCAGATGTGCGGGGCCATCAGTCCGACAAAGCCGATCGGCCCGCACACGGCCACGATGGCCCCGACGACGAGCGAGACGGCGAAGAACAAGACTCCCTTGGCGCGGTTGACCTCGACGCCGCGGCTGGCGGCCAGCTCGTCGCCGGTGGCGATGAGGTTCAATTCGTGCGTGAGATAAACGACGATCGCGGTCCCGCCCGCCACCAGCGGAAGCACGGCAACCAGGTCTCGGTACGCCACGCCCCGCTCCAATCCCCCCATCATCCAGCGGAGGATGCGGTACGTGTCCGTAAAATCGCTCAGGTACTGCATCAAGAGGATCAGGCTGGAGAAGAAGAAGTTGATGGCCACGCCGGCCAGGAGCAGCGTAGTGGTGGAGAAGCCGCGCCGCGTGCGCGTCAGGCCGTAGACCAGCACGATCGACAGCACCGCCCCGGCAAACGCGGACCACGACTCGCCCGGGATCCAAAGGGGCCTGAGCGCCAGCCCGAGGTGGATATAGACGCATGCCCCGAGCGATGCCCCGCTGGCCACCCCGAGCGTGAAGGGCGTGGCGAGCGGATTGCGGAAGACGGCCTGCAGGGCCATCCCGCTGACGGCCAATCCCGCCCCGGCAACGATCGCCATGAGCACCCGCGGCACGCGCATGTTCCAGAAGATCTTGGCCGCCGTCTCGTCGCTGCTTTCCCGCAGCGTGCTGAGCGGCACAAACGGCGCGGCAGCCGCCACCGACAGGGCCAGCGCCAACAGCAGGAGCACCACCAGCGTCTTGTTCATAGCGATCCCTCCGGCCGTCCTTCCCGCGGGGCCTCCGGGACGATCACCGGGAGCCGCGCGTGCGGGTGCGCAACCAGGAGGAATTGCGTCTGGTAGATCCGCTCCAGCGCGTCGGTGCGCATGATCTGGTGCGGCGGGCCGGAAAACACCACGCGCCCGCTGCAAAGCGCCACGATGCGGTCGCTGTCCAGCGCAGCGCGGTTGAGGTCGTGGGTCACGCAGACGATCGTCAGTCCGGACGCCCGCTTCACCCGGGCCAGCACGTCGCGGATCTCGGCCTGGTGACGGTAGTCGAGAAAGGTGGTGGGCTCGTCCAAGAGCAGGATCTCCGCCGCTTGGGCCAATGCGGCGGCGATGTAGACTCTCTGCCGCTCGCCGCCGCTGAGCGTATCCAAGCGCCGCCCGGCAAACTGGCCGGTCCCGGTCAGCTCCATGGCCTCGTCGACCGCCTGCCGGCCGTCCCGGTCCACGGAGGTGAACGGACTGAGGTACGGATACCGACCCATGAGCACGAACTGCCTGACCGTGAAGGGGAACACGCGGCCGTCGGCCTGGGGCACGTAGCTCAGCCGCTTGGCCAGCTCCTTCCGGCGATAGCTCTCCAGGGGCCGCCCAAAGACCTCGATCCGCCCCGTGGCCCCGGCCAGCAGCCGGTCGATGCACCGGAGAAGACTCGTCTTGCCCGCCCCGTTGGGACCCACGATCGAAAGATACTCCCCGCGGCCGACGGCGAAGGACACGTCGCGGAGGATCTCCTTGCCCTCCAGGCGCAGCGAAACGCCGGAGACCTCAAGGGCCGGGCTGTCCTGGGGCGGTCGGGTCATGGCGGCCAGTCCAGCTCGGGGTGGACCAACCGGGCGAGCTTGCGCACGGAGAGGCCGAGGCGCGGCCCGGGGATGAAGACGTAGTCGTCGTCGACCAGATGAACGCGGCCGGTGCGGACGGCCTCGACCTCGTCCAGTTGGCGCCAGTCGCGGAGCATCGACTCCTTGGAGAGCCCGGCCTGCCGCTCCGTGGCGATCAGGTCCACGATCACCTGCGGGTTCATGCTCAGAATGCCTTCCGCCGAGACCACCGGGAAGCCCGGCCGCCCCTTGGGACACGCGTTCTCGCCGCCGGCCAGAGCGATGAGCCGATCGAAGAAGCTGTCGCTGCCGGCGATGTACACGTCCTCCACTCTGCCGCTCCCCAAAGTGCGTTGGGCCACCACGAGCACGCGGGGCCGGGTCAGTCCGGCGGTCCTTCGGGCAACCTCATCCATTTCGGCCCGGATCTCTGCGATCATCTGCCCGGCCTTGGCCTCAGCGCCGCCGCGGCGGCCGATCGCGCCGATCGAATCCAAGACTCCTTCCACGCTGCGGTGATCGACCGCTAAGACGCTCACTCCCTGCTGTTCGAGGAACGACGCCGCCTGCTGGTTTTCGCCGCGGAGGATCGCCAGGTCGGGCTCCAGGGCTACGATGGCCTCGAAGCTCATGTCGAAGTGGCCGCCGACGATGGCGCGCTCCTGGGCCTCGCCCGGATAGCGGCAGTGCCGGGTCACGCCAATCACGCGGTCCCCCAGGCCCAACGCGAAAAGCGTCTCGGTAATGCTCGGCGAGAGGGAGACGATCCGCTGCGGCGGCCCGCTTGAGCGCGCGGCAACGCCCTCCGGTCCGGCCCGGGAACAACCCGACGCCGAGAGGATCGCCCCCAGGATCGCCAGGAATGGTAGGTGGTAGGTGGTAGGTGGCATGTGGGGATTCTCACGCTTAGCGTCACTACCGTTTGAGGTTGATTCAGTTCCCCATCTACCACCTACCATTCCCCACCTACCACCTACCATCTACCACCTACCATCCACAACCCACGGTCAGGTCCGCAAAGACAAAGCCCTCCCGCTCGACCGTTTCACCAACGGCAACCGGGATCGGCCGCCGGAACATCCGGCCGGCGGAGACGCAGGTGTGAAACTCGCCCCGTTCCGCGCAAGGGTCCACTTCGGCGGGGAGCTGCGCGAGGAAATCGAGGTCAAACCGCCGGCCGGCCAATTCGCGCGGGACCTTCGTGGGATCGAGGCAAGTGACGTGGGCCACCAGCCCGGCCGCGATCATCTCCTCGGCCAGCTCGCGCGTGGGCCGGCCCCAGAGCGGAAATTCCGCGGTGATGCCCGTGCCGTCGAGCATCCGCTCGCGGTACGCGCGAACGTCCTCCAGAAAAAGATCGCCGAAGATCATCCGCGTGATCCGCTCCTGCTTGGCCGCTTCCAGGGCCTTGCGCATGGCCTCTTCGTAGACCTCGTTTGGGCAAGGCGCGGGAATCGGGACGCGGTAGAGCGGCAGCCCGGCCGCCTCGGCTTGGGCCTCGAGCACGGCCTCGCGCACCCCGTGCATCGAGACCCGGCCGTACG
>CAYGZI010000676.1:0-3219 GCA_964354245.1 uncultured Planctomycetaceae bacterium | reverse complement strand
AGGCGTGCCGTGCGGCCGTTGGGTGGCTGGTGGCGGGTGGTGGGTGGCGGGGGCAAAGCGCAGCGTGCCCCGGCGAACTCCTCCAGCGGGCCGTCGAGGTGACCGACGCCAACGCCGCGCTTTTCGACGTGGCTCACGGGTTTGCCGGCTGCATCGCCGGGCTCCACGAAGTGCTCCGTCGCCAAGGGCTCTTCGAGGGGATCTGGTGTCTTGACCCCAACGAGACGCTCAGCCCCGGCCAGAGCGAAGAGATCGACCGCGTATACCGGATGTACCCGCACTTAAGCGACGACGAGTTTGTCGCCGAGCACCGGCATCAATGGGTAAAGTGAAAGCAAATGCGTAGCGGCCGGGCTTGCCCGGCGCGTCTTGCACCAGGAGCATTGTGATGCACAACGTCATTTTAAGAGATCGTTTCCGAACGCTCGCAACCATCGCGGTACTGATACTATGGAACGGCTCCATCCGGGCCGATCAGGTCCTCTTTGATTTCGGCCCGGGCTTCAAGGCGTCGGCCGTTGAGACCCGCGGCGCCATGGTCGCCTTGGCGGCCGATCCCCAGGGGAACTGGCTGGCGGTCCGCACGGGGCAGAAAGCCGAGTGGCCGGGCGTGACCTTCAAGGCCCCGGAAGGCCACTGGGAGCTGGCGGCGTTCGACCACGTGGCGATGGAGGTGAAGAACGTCGGCTCAAGCCCGCTGGAGGTCCGCTGCCGCATGGA
Source organism: uncultured Planctomycetaceae bacterium (assembly GCA_964354245.1). Taxonomy (GTDB): domain Bacteria; phylum Planctomycetota; class Planctomycetia; order Pirellulales; family Thermoguttaceae; genus CAYGZI01. The sequence goes on along the minus strand of CAYGZI010000676.1, from coordinate 2,499 downwards.
TAGCGCCTCGGGCGACCGGCGGCAGTCCTGCGAAGAGGGCCTTCGCCTGGAGCCGAGGGAGACGAAGACCCTGCGCGTGACGCTCCAGCGACGTCTGCCTGCGAGTCTCGCCGGTAAGCTCATCGGGATGCGGGGCAACCCGGGGGGCGTCGTGGCCGACAAGGGGATCGACGTGCGCAACGTCACTCAGCTATTACTTTTCGTGCCGAAGCCTTCGGCCGCCGGCGCCTTCAACGTGCGCAAGATCGTCGCCGCCGGCTCGCCCGAGAACTTCGGCTGGCTCAACCTGGACGAGAAGAAGCTCTTCCCGCTGGTGGACCGCTACGGCCAGTTCATCCACAAAGACTGGCCCGGCAAGACCCGCTCGGACGAGGACCTGAAGCGGCGCAGGGCCGAAGAGGCCGCGGACCTGGCCGCCAAGCCGGGACCGGACGACTGGGACCAGTACGGCGGCTGGAAGGCCGGGCCGAAGCTCGAGGCCACCGGCTTCTTTCGCGTGCAGAAGCACGAGGGCAAGTGGTGGCTGGTCGATCCCGAGGGGCGGCTGTTCTGGTCGCACGGGGCCGACTGCATCCGCGCCGGCGTGGACTCCACGCCGATCACCGACCGCGAATACTACTACGCCGACCTGCCCGGGCGCGACGGGCCATTGGGCCGCTTCTACGGACGCGGGCGCTGGGCCCCGCACGGCTACTACCAGGGCAAGTCCTACGAGACGTTCAGCCACAGCGGGGCGAACCTGATGCGCAAGTACGGCGACGACTTCGTCGGCGAGTTCGGCCAGATCGTCCCTCGCCGGCTGCGAAGCTGGGGGATGAACACCATCGGCAACTGGTCGGGGCGCGAGGTTTATCTCGTGCGCAAGACGCCCTACGTGGCCACAATCGGCTCCGGACGCAAGCCGCTTGCGGGGAGCAGCGGATACTGGGGCAAGTTCCCCGACGTGTTCGACCCCGATTTCGCGGCCAGCGTGCGCAAGAACATGGCCGCCGAAAAGGGCACAACGGCCGGCGACCCCTGGTGCCTCGGCTACTTCGTCGATAACGAGATCGCCTGGGGCGACGAGCTTTCGCTGGCCGAGGCCACGCTTAAGTCCCCGGCCACGCAGGCCGCCAAGAAGGTCTTCCTCGACGACCTGCGGGCCAAGTATGGCACGGTCGAGAAGCTCAACGCGGCCTGGGGCACGAAGCACGCCTCGTGGGACGCCCTCTTGGAGAGCCGCGACGCGCCCGACCGCAAGCGGGCCTACGACGACCTGGCCGCCTTCTACACCAAGACGGCCGAGCAGTACTTCCGGCTCTGCCGCGAGGCGGTCAAGGAGGTGGCCCCCAACCAGCTCTATCTCGGCTGCCGCTTCGCCTGGGTGAACGACCGCGCCGTCCGCGCCGCCGCCAAGCACTCCGAGGTGATCAGCTTCAACATCTATAGCCGCACAGTGACCAGCAAGCGGCTGCCCGACGGCGTGGACAAGCCGGTCGTCGACGGCGAGTTCCACTTCGGGGCGTTGGACCGCGGGATGTTTCACACGGGCCTGGTCAAGACCGCCAACCAAGAGGAGCGGGCCGCGGCCTACAAGAGCTACGTGCGCGGGGCCCTGGCCCATCCCAACTTCATCGGCACGCACTGGTTCCAGTTTTCCGACCAATCGACCACGGGCCGCGGCGACGGCGAGAACTATCAGATCGGCCTCGTGGATATCTGCGACACGCCTTATCCCGAGACGATCCGGGCGGTGCGCGAGGTGGGGTATGGGATGTACCAGTATCGGCTCGGGAAGGCCGAGGTCAAGGTGGTCTGGGACCGGAACGTGGGCGATGCGGCGACGGCCCAGTTCAAGTTCAAGGGCGTCCCCTCGCCGTCAAAGACCGACGCGGCGACCAAGGCCAAGTTCTCGATCGTCCAGGGGCGAAGAGACCCCAACGGCGGCGACGTGGACGTGCTCAACGACGGAGCCCTGCCCGCCGAAGAGGACCAGCCCGACGCGAACTTCTTCTTCGCTGCCGGGTCGGAGGGCGGCCGGCTCCTGGTGGACCTGGGGGAAGTGACCGAGGTCAAGCAGGTCAGCACGTATTCGTGGCATGCGAACACCCGAGGGCCGCAGGTCTACAAGCTCTATGCCGCCGACGGATCGGCCAAGGACTTTAGCGCCAAGCCCGCCGCGGGCACGCCGCCGGAGAAGGCGGGCTGGCGGCTGCTGGCGTCGGTGGACACGCGGCCCAAGGACGGCGAGCCCGGCGGGCAGTACGGCGTGGCGATCTCCGACCCGGCCGGCGCGCTGGCCAAGTGCCGTTATTTGCTCTTCGACGTTTCCCGGACCGAAGACTCCGACCCGTTCGGCAACACGTTCCTGAGCGAGATCGACGTGAGCGACGGCAAGGAACATGCCGCGCCCGAGGTCAAGAAGGGCTCGGTGACGACCGCCAAGGCCGGCGACTACGAGATCGTCTTCGACACCACCGAGACGCCCGAGCTGACCGACTGGGTCGACTCGAAGCTCCG
>CAYGZI010000675.1:0-3226 GCA_964354245.1 uncultured Planctomycetaceae bacterium | reverse complement strand
GCCCGAGCGGGCGGCTTTTGCCGGGCAAGACGACCTACCTGACCGTGCGCGGCAAGGACACGATCTTCCCAGGGAGCGAGAAGGACATCGACCTTGCGGCAATCCGCGACGGGACGGCCTTTACAATTGCAGTCGTGGAGGCCGGCGACCAGTCGGCCGTCGATTGGACCAGGCCGGACGACTTCACGCCCGACACCAAGAACCCGACCAAGGGGCTCCTTGGGCATCATCCGAACGGATTCAACGTGGTCATGGTCGACAACTCCGTACATTTCATCAGCGCGGGAATCGATCCGAACGTGCTTCGGGCCCTCTTCACGCGCAACGGCCGCGAGGTGGTGGATATGGAGCAATTGTACGGGCCGCCCCGACGGCGCCCGGTCGAGTCGCGAACGGGGTTCAAGGAAGGGGTTAAGGAAGCGGTCGACGAACCGGTCAAGGAAGCGTTTCCAGTGCCACCGTCCAAGGATGCCGTGAAGCCGGAGCCACGCGCCGTCGACCGGCCGAAAGCGGAGCCGATCCGAGTGAAGCCCATCGCAGAGCCCGTCAAGGAAGCGATCCCGAAGGCGGAAGGGCCCAAGACGGAACTGCCCAAGGCCGAAGCGCCGCCGGCGCCCCAGCCCGAGTGGCCTGACTGGTGGGGGTTTGGTGCCGCTCGCCGCAAAGCACAGACGACGTTGGCGAAGACCCAAATCGCGGCACTTCGACCCGCCCTGGAGACGTATCGACTCGACATGGGCGATTTTCCGCCCAACGACCAGGGGCTGGGGGCCCTCCGGACCGCGCCCAACGCGGGCGAGAAGACCCGCTGGCGCGGCCCATACCTCGAGGGGCCCGTGCCCGTTGACCCGTGGGGCCGGCCGTATCAGTACGAGTACCCCGGCAAGCACGGGCGCGGTAAGCCCGACCTCTGGTCGCTGGGCCCCGACGGCCAGAGCGGCACCGACGACGACATCACCAGTTGGTCCGACCGCTAGCCCGGATTATTCATGGACACGTAGGGCAGGCTTCCAGCCTGCCATTCAGGTAACACAGGCAAGATGCCTGTGCTACTGTCGCTGCCCAGGAATAATCCGGCTAGTGCGTTACCTCGACCATCTGGCCCTCGCGCAATGAGCCTGGCGGCGACTGCACGACCAGTTCGTCGCCTTTCAGCCCGGAGACCACCTCCACCTCGCTTCCGACCTGGAGCCCGAGGGTAATCGGAGTCTTCACCGCCTTGCTCTGCCGGACGGTCCAGCTCGGTGCGCAGGGTCCGGTTCGCGCCCAGGAGCCAACTGGTGCGCGAGACTTTGCCTTCGATGACCCGGTCCGCCAGGGCCGGCGCTCTTATCGGAAGGGAAGGCAGGCAGGATGCCTGCTTTACCGGCGGCAGGCAGGATGCCTGCTTTACCGGCGGCAGGCAAGATGCGCGCCCTCCCGGCGGCAGGCAGGAATGCCTGCCCTCCTTGTCGGCAAATCCGCTACAGTCTCCGCGCACCGGCCGGCGGCAGGGGCCGGAGTTGCGAGCCGCAACGGTTCTAACAAAGTTTCCACTCTTGGCGATTCGATCAAAGAGGAGGGATCGGAGGGAATACCATGCCCAAGGCGATAGGCAGGTGGTGCGCCGCGGCGACGGCACTGGCGGTCTTGGCGGCCGGCGCGGCAGCGGCCTGGGGCCAAGACGACTGGTCCGGCGAGTCGTCGTCCTGGGCGGCGGGCCCGCCCCTGCCGGGCGAGCTGACGCTCGGCGCCATCCCGGAAGACGTCGGCCCGGGCGCCGATCTCGCCAGGCGGGTCGAGGAACTGGAAGCGGCGATGAAGAAAGCCGCGGACAAGGAAGCCGACGCCAAGGCCAAGGCGGCCGGTCGGCCGAGTTGGGAGGTCTTTGGCCGCCTTCAGATCGACGTGGCGAGCTTCAGCCAGAACTCTGAGAGCTTCGACCAGGTGGGAAACGCCGAGAACGGATTCGAGCTCCGCCGCGCGCGACTGGGATGCCGCGGCCTCGCCTTCGAGGTGGTCGAGTATCAGATCGAGGTCGATTTCGCCAGCGGCGACCCCGACACGGCGACAAAGCAGTCCACGGCCTTTAAGGACACCTACGTTGCCGTGACCGAGTTGCCGCTCTTGGGCAACGTCCGCGTGGGTCACTTCAAGGAGCCGTTCGGCCTGGAGCAGCTCACCAGCGACAATTTCCCCACGTTCCTGGAGCGCTCGCTGGGCGATGAGGGCGCCTTCGTGCCCGCGCGGAACCTGGGCCTCATGGCATTCGACCATACGGCCAACGAGCGGGCGACGTGGGCGATCGGCGTGTTTGCGGCCGACAGCCCCGACCAACCCGCGGTCTACCAGAACGACGACGGCGGCTACGCCCTGACCCTCCGCGGCACGTGGCTCCCCTGGTACGATGAGCCAAGCGAAGGCCGTCGCCTCTTGCACACCGGCCTGGCCTACAGCTTCCGCGATGCGGCCGACAACGTGGTCCGCTTCCGGGTCCGGCCCGAAGCCCACCTCGGCCCGCAACTCGTCAACCTCACCCTCCACGACGCAGAGAACTGGCAATTGCTGGGCGCAGAGGCGGCGCTCGTCTACGGCCCGTTGTCCGTCCAGTCGGAGTTCTTCGGCTCGGTGGTCGATCGCGGCCCGGGCGGCAGCCAGACGTTCACCGGGTGCTACGCCTACGTCAGCTACTTCCTCACCGGCGAGAGCCGCCCCTACCGGCGGAGCACGGGGATATTCGACCGCGTCCGGCCGAACGAAAACTTCTTCCGCCTGTGCGATGCCAGCGGCAACCTCTGCACCGGCACTGGCGCCTGGGAGGTGGGATACCGCTTCTCCTACGTGGACTTCCTCGACGGCCTCGTGGCGACCAACGGCGCAGGCCGCGTCTGGGACCACACGGTCGGCGTCAACTGGTATCTGAATCCCTACGCCCGCGTCATGTTCAACTACGTCAATTCGCGCGCGGACCGGGTCACCGGCGGGACTCTGATCCCAAACGGCCACATGGACATTTTCGAGGTGCGGGCCCAGGTGGATTTCTAGGCCGGGGCAGCTCGCGCAAAGGCGCCGAGACGCCAAGGGAAGGAAGAGGTTTCACGCAAAGGTGCAAAGGCGCCAAGGGGAAGAAGGGTAGAAAACGCAGAGCGGGTGTCCGGTTCCCGGCCTCTTTTCGCATTCCTATCCGCTTTTCTCTCTTCTATGTCCTTTCTTCCTTTGCGCCTTTGCCCCTTGGCGCCTTTGCGTG
>CAYGZI010000674.1:0-3234 GCA_964354245.1 uncultured Planctomycetaceae bacterium | reverse complement strand
GCGGATGATCATGTCGCTTTCCTGGTAGATGTCCACCGGGGCGGGGAGCTTGCGGACCCGCCGGGCGATCACCTTCCAGAGCCGCAACAGATAGGCCAGGTCGCGCGAAAGGTCCTTTTTGGTGCGGTCGGAGCCCGCCGTGCGCACGATGAACCCGAGGCCCTTGGGCGGATTCAATTCGATCATCACGTCGCGGAGCCGGTGGCGGACTTCATCGTCCTCGATCTTGCGGGAGACGCCGACGCGTCCCAGCGCGGGCATGAGGACCACGTACCGGCCGGGAATGCTGATGTAGGTCGAGAGCGTGGGGCCCTTGGTGCCGATTCCTTCCTTGATCACCTGGACGAACACTTCGTCGCCGCGGCGGAGGAGGTCTTGGATGGGGGGGTTGATGCGCGGCCGGCTGCCGGGGCGGAAGCGGCGGCCGTGGGGGCGGGTGCGGCCGTGCGGCTCGTCCTCCTCCGTCTCGTCGTCGCGGTCCTCCGCGTCGGCGAAGCGCGCCCGCCGCGGACCCGCGCCGTCGAGGGGCCGGCCCGGGTCGTAGCCCCCTTGGCGGAAGTACTGCGGCTCGAGGTCGCTGACGTGCAGAAAGCCGTTGCGTCCTACGCCAAAATCCACGAAGGCGGCCTGGATGCTCGGCTCCAGATTGACCACGACGCCCTTGTAGATGTTTCCCACGTAGTTGTTCTGGCCGGCGCGCTCGACGTACAGCTCTTCGAGCATTCCGTCCTCCACGATGGCGATGCGGCATTCCTCGGGCTGCGAGACATTGATCAACATTTCCTGCTTCATGATGGTGCCTTCTTAACCGGCAAGGTCGGCGAGCACGCTATCGCCCGGCGGCTGCGGGCGGATCGGGGTACTTTCGGCGGCAGGGGTCACGGATCGAGTTCCACCATCGTGCGCGTGAGCTGATGCACCCCCTGCTCCAGGTCGCCAAGCCCCAGCGCCGCCAGCACGTCCCGCGGCCCGGCGATCCGGCCTGGACCGGCCCGAAGCCGCATGTGAAGCACTCCCTGGCAGAGCGTCAGCTCTTCGGGCCCGCGATGCGGCGGAGGGGCCTCGGAGCCGTCGCGGGGCGGCCCGTCGGGATTGGCCGTCAGCCGGCCGATCCGCGAGGCGGTTTCCGCGAGGCGCGCGGGCGGCACGGGGATTTCCCAGGAGGTGCTCCGCACCCGGGCCTTTGGCGTCCCGGGAGGGAGGATTTCGACGCAGCGGAGCGTCAGGCCGGGAACCGGGTGCAAGGCCAGCCGCTCTTGGATCTGCAGGGCCGTGTACGGTTCAGCCAATTCCACTTCCACGACTTCCTGGAGCCCCGCAACGCCCACGGCCAAGGCCGAGGGAAAACTCATCCGCGGCTTGGGGTGGAACCCCTGACTCATGCCCAGGTGAATCTCGGCGCGGCGAAACGCCCGTTGGATGGTCCGCGCCAGGTCCCTGTGCCCGATCAGACGCAAGTCTCCTTGTTTGCAAAAGCGAATGCGTGCTCGTTGTCGAACCATAGGCTCGATCTTCCCGCCGCCGCCGTTGACGGCGGAACCGTTCGTCGAATGTTTTCGTTCACTCAGTACTCAGTAGCCGGAGCGGGTCACGGGCCCAGCTCCGGCACGCGTTTCTTCAGCTCTCCGCGTAGGTAACTGGTTACGTCGCGGGCGTGCTCCAGGGTGAGGGCGTGCCGGGCGACCTCCTCGCACTGGCCAATCGTCACGCTGCGGCAGATCTTCTTGATCTCCGGAATCACGCTCGGGGGAACGCCAAGCTGCCTCAACCCCATGCCCAACAGGAGCATCGTATAGGTCGGGCTGCCGCTCATCTGCCCGCAGAGGTTCACGGGCACTCCCTTGCGCGCCGCGGACCGGATGGTCAGGTCGATCAGCTTCAACACGGCCGGCTCGGAGGCGTTGTACAGCCAAACGACCTCCTTGTTGTTCCGGTCGACCGCCAGCGTGTACTGGATCAGGTCGTTCGTGCCGATGCTGAGGAAATCCACTTCCTCCACGAAGTGGTCGATCATCATCACGGCCGAGGGGACCTCGACCATCATGCCGACCGGAACCTTCTCGTTAAACGGGATCTTGTGCTCCGTGAGATCCTCCATCACGTCGGTGAGGATCATCTTGGCCTGGCGCAGCTCGAGGAGGGTCGAGACCAGCGGAAACATGATCCGCACGTCCCCCTGGACGCTCGCCCGAAGGATCGCCCGAAGCTGCTTGCGGAACATCGGCAGATTGCGGAGCGACAGCCGGATGCTCCGCTGGCCGAGGGCCGGGTTGCGCTCGTCCTCCGGCTCGGGGAGGTGGGGCACCTTGTCCGCGCCGAGATCGAAGGTGCGGATGGTCACCGGCCGGCCGGCCATCGTCTGGACCACTCGGAGGTAGGCCCGGAAGTGCTCTTCCTCGTCCGGTTCCTGCTCCTGCCCGAGATAGAGGAATTCCGTGCGGTACAGGCCCACTCCATCGGCCCCGCGGGCAACGCAGTCGTCCACCTCGTAAGGGAATTCGATGTTCCCCAACAGCTCGATCCGCACGCCGTCGGAGGTTTCCGCCGGCAAGTCGCGGAGCATTTCCAGGCGGGCCGCCAGATGGCGGTGCTCCTTGGCCTCGTGGCGATAGTGGGCGATGGTCTCTTCGTCCGGACGAAGGATCACAAGCCCTTTGTCGCCGTCGATGATCACCAGGTCGCCGCCGGAGACTTCCGTCAAGAAGGTGCCCGTTCCCACCACGGCCGGGATCGCCATTCCGGCGGCCACGATCGCCGTATGGCTGCCGGGTCCGCCCACCTCGGTGGCGAAACCGCGCACGAAGCGGCGGTCCAGGTGGGCCGTCTCGCTGGGGGTGAGGTTGTGGGCCAGGATCAAGACCGGGGATCTCAGCTTGGAAAGCTCTTCGCGGCGGCGCCCGAGGAGCTTCCTCAGCAACTGCTTCTCGATGTCGAAGATGTCCCCCAGGTTCCGGCTTTGGACCTTCTGGAAGATCTGGGCGCACTCCCGCACTTTCCGGCTGACGGCATATTCCGGCGAGTAATGCCGCTGGGCGATCATTTCCTCGATGTCGCTGCGGAAGCGGGCGTCCTGCAGCATCTGGAGGTGCGCCTCGAAGATCGCGGCGTACTTCTCGCCCATTTCCTTCAGGACGGCGTCCCGGCTGCGCGCGATCTCCGCGATGGAATCCTTGATTGCATTGTCGAGCCGGTCCAGATCGTACTCGACGGAGTCGCGGGTCACGAAGCGGAGGG
>CAYGZI010000673.1:0-3239 GCA_964354245.1 uncultured Planctomycetaceae bacterium | reverse complement strand
GTAACTCCTTTGCTACCAACAAACCGACCCGCGCAACAGCGTAACTTGGGCTAGCCCCTTCTCGTCAGCCTGCCAAAAGGAGCTTCCCCGGCGACTGGAGGTAGTCGATCACCTCGTTCAGGAAGCGGCCGGCCGCGGCCCCGTCCACCAGGCGATGGTCGTAGGAGAGGCTCAGCGGCAGCATCAGCCGAGTCTCGATCTTGCCATCGCGGACCACCGGCATCCACCGGGCGCGGCCCAAGAGCAGGATCGCCACCTCGGGGTGGTTGATGATCGGCGTGCTGTAGGCGCCGCCCACCGCCCCAAGGTTGCTGATCGTGAATGTGCCGCCGCGGGTCTCCTCGATGGCGAACTTGGCGGCCCGGGCCTTCTCCGCCACGCCGGCCACTGCGCGAGCCAAGTCCACGATCGACATCCGGTCGGCGTTGCGGACCACGGGGACCACGAGGCCCCGCGGCGTGTCCACGGCCACGCCCAGATTGACGTACTCCTTGTAGACGATCTCTTCCTTCTCGTCGTCGAGGCTGGCATTGAGCGTCGGGTGGCGCCGCAGGGCCAGGGCGACCGCCTTCATCACCAGGGGCATCATGGTCAGCTTCAGCTCCGGGCCCAAGAAGCCCTGGGGCAGACCCTTGCGCAGACGCTCCAGGTCGGTCACGTCGGCGTCGTCGAAGTTGACGACGTGCGGGATCGTGGCGGCGGAGCGGGACATGCGGGCCGCGATGGTGCGGCGGATCTGGCTCATGCGCTCGCGGCGGACCGGTCCCCACGCGTCGCTGCCGGCCTCGCCGGGCGGGACGACGGAAGAAGGATGAGAAATGAGGGATGAGGGATGAGAGGGTGACGGGGTGACGGGGTGAGGGAGTGACGCGGCGACACCCCCCGGCTCCTTCACCGGGGCGACACGCCCCGGCTCTGCGGGTCTTGAACCCTGAACCCTGAACCCTGAACCCTCGTCACCCGCTGCCCTCTTCACGTCCTCCGGCGTGATCCGGCCTCCGCTGCCGGAGCCGTGGATTTGCCGCAAATCGACCCCCAGCTCCCGTGCCAAACGGCGTACGGCCGGCCCGGCGGGGACGAGGGAAGGATGAGGGATGAAGGATGAAGGATGAACGGCGTGCGCGGACGGGTACTCGGGCGCCGCGGCGGCACGGGAAGGCTCTTTCGCCGGGGCGACACGCCCCGGCTCTGCGGCCCCTGAACCCTGAACCCTGAACCCCGAACCCTCTTCCTCCGCTTCCACCGTCACGATCGTCTGTCCGACCTTGATCCGGTCGCCTTTCTTGACGTGGACCTTGACGATCTTGCCGGCGTGCGGGCAGGGGAGCTCGACCACCGCCTTCTCGGTTTCCAGCTCGACGACGCCTTGGTTGCCGGCGATCTGGTCCCCCTCTTTGACCAGCACGTTGACTACGTCGCCGCTTTCGACGTTCTCGCCGAGTTCGGGGAGGTTGAAGTCGACGTTCATGGCGATGATCCTGGACGTAACGCGTTCTTGGTATAGGGCGGCGTTAGGCCTTTCAGCATAGGGTGCCCGCGGAGGAAATCCACGAGGACGTCCGTATCCAACAGCAGTGGATCCTTTACGTCGGGCATTCCCGATCCCAACTCTTGCGGAGGGCGTCGAAATCGGGAAGGTCGTCGCGGTCTTTCCACAGTCCCGCAGTTCGATCCAAAACCGCGTCGCGAATGTCCTTGCGCACGCGCTGGAGGACACGGTCCAGGCGTCCGCCCGGCTGAGAGTCACGGGCGATCTGCTCGTCCCATTCGTCGGCATGCCGGAGTTCGTACTCGGCAAGCCACGCGAGGAACTCGTCGCGTTCCTCTTCCGGGAGGGCCTTCACCTGTTCGACGATCTTCTGAACATTGGCGGTCATGACACCTTTATTATGCAACCGAAGAGCCCCTGCGGCAACAGCCGCCTCGTGACGGTACTACGCGGTCAACGGATTCGGCTTGTCCGGATCGAGCCCCAGCGTCTGGATCGCCGACGCCAGATTCTCTTTTGGGTATTTGCCTTCCCGGGCCAGCTCCCCCAACGCCGCCAACGCGATGTTCTCCGCGTCCACCTCGAAAAACCGCCGCAGCGGCCCCCGCGCGTCGCTGCGCCCGAACCCGTCGGTCCCCAAGACGGCGAAGGGGCATGGCATCCACGGGGCTACCGACAGGGCCACCGCACTCACGTAGTCCGACGCGGCCACCACCGGGCCCGTCCGGCCTTCCATCACTTGTTCGACGTACGACCTGCGCGGCGGCTGGTGCGGGTGGAGCCGGTTCCATCGCTGGCACGCCCGCCCGTCCTGATACAGGGCCTTGTAGCTGGTCACGCTGTAGACGCTGCTGGAGACGTCGAACTTCTGCTCCAGGATTTCCTGGGCCCGGAGGGCCTCGCGGAGGATCGCCCCGCTGCCCAGCAGTTGCACCTTGGGCCGCTTGGAGCCCAGGTCGCGCTCCGAGAGCTTGTACATGCCGCGGCAGATCGCCTGGGAGACCGGCTCGATGCCGAAGTTAGTCGGCAGCGGCGGGTGCTCGTAGTTCTCGTTCAAGAGCGTGATGTAGTAGAAGATGCTCTCCTCTTCGTAATACATGCGGCGGATTCCGTCCAGCACGATCGCCGCCACCTCGTAGGCGTAGCACGGGTCGTAGGCTTGGAGGCTCGGGTAGGCCATCGCGTAGAGCTGGCTATTGCCGTCCTGGTGCTGGAGCCCTTCGCCGGCCAGCGTGGTGCGCCCCGCGGTGCCGCCCATGAGGAACCCGCGGCAGCGCATGTCCCCGGCGGCCCAGATCAGGTCGCCGATCCGCTGGAATCCGAACATCGAGTAGTAGATGAAGAACGGGATCGTGGTCATGCCGTGGCTCGAATAGGCGCTCCCCGCGGCGGCCAGCGAGGCCATCGAGCCCGCCTCGGTGATCCCTTCTTCGAGGATCTGCCCGTCCTTGGCCTCGCGGTAGTAGAGCACGGTGTCGGAATCGACCGGCTCGTACAACTGGCCGGCGTGCGAGTAGATGCCGAACTGCCGGAACAGGGCCTCCATGCCGAAGGTGCGTGCCTCGTCGGGGACGATGGGCACCACGTGGCGGCCGACGTTCTTGTCGCGCATCAGCCGCACCAGCAGTCGCACGAAGGCCATGGTGCTGGAGACCTCGCGCCCCTCGCTGCCGGCGAAAAACTCGGCGAAATCCTCCCACTTGGGCGGCTTGAGCTTCATCATCGGCGCGCGCCGGCCGGGCACAAAGCC
>CAYGZI010000672.1:0-3242 GCA_964354245.1 uncultured Planctomycetaceae bacterium | reverse complement strand
TGGTGCGTGGCGGGTGGCGGGTGACGGGTCGCAGGTGGCTTCCCCACATGCCACCTACCACCTACCACCTACCCTAAACCATTGCTTGCAGGCGTTCCAGGCAGGTGTCGATCTGGGCGTCCGTCCCCACGCTGATCCGCAATCCGTCGCCCCAGCCCGGATAGTCCATGTATCGGACCAGGATGCGATGCCGTTTGAGCTGCTCGTAGAGCGGATTTGCCGGATATTCCGGATGGACGTTCCAGGTGAAATTTGCCTGAGAATCGACCGTCATAAACCCTAGTGCCTGCATCCCGGCGGCCAGGCGCCGGCGCGTGGCAAGGATCTTCCGGCGGTTCTCGGCCTGCCATTGGCGGTCGGCGATGGCCGCCGCAGCCCCGGCGATTGAGAGGGCGTCGCAGTTGTAGGAGTCCTTGACCTTGACCATCTGCTCGACCAGGTGCGGCTGGGCCACGACGTACCCGAACCGCAGCCCTGCCAGGGCATACGACTTGCTCAGCGACCGCGAGACCATCACCTTCTCGCACTGGGCGACCATGTGCAGGCAGTTGCTCTCGGCAAAATCCACGTACGCCTCGTCCACCAAGAGCGGGCACGGAAGCTGCCGGGCGATCCGCAGCACTTCCTCCGGCGGGATGACCGTGCCCGAGGGGCTGTTCGGACTCGGCAGGAACACCAGGCGCAGGCCGTCGCTCGCTGCTGCGAACTGCTCGGGCAGCGACCAGTCGGGGCGGAAGTGTACCTCCTCGCTCCGCGCTCCCTGGATCTCGGCCAGCGACTTGTAGAGGATGTAGCTCGGATAAGGCAGGCGCAGCAACTGGCCTTGGCCGACGAACGTCCGCGTGGCGATGGTCAGGACGTCGTCGCTGCCGTTGCCGCAGAGGATCCACTCCGGCGGGACGCCGAGCACCTCGGACGCCACGCGGCGGAAGTGCCACGCCATCGGATCGGGATACTTCTGGAGCCCCCGCCGCAACACCTCCTCAATCGCCCGGGCCACTGCCGGCGAAGGCGGATAGGGATTCTCGTTGGTGTTGAGCTTGATGAAGCCCTCTTCCTGCGGCTGTTCTCCCGGCACGTAGCCGGCCATCGCGGCGATTTCGGGGCGGATGAAGTTCATCGGGGCTATCAGCTTTCAGCAGTCAGCAATCAGAGCCGGGCCGTGTCGGCCCGATGGAGGAAGAACCTAGGCCGGGGCGTCAGCCCCAGCGACCCGAACACGGTTAAACCCTTGTTTCCAACGAAGCTGGGGCTAACGCCCCAGCGTACGCTCTTAGTAGTGGCCGCCTTCGCGTATCTGGCCGCCACAGCGCGGACATATGTAGGTGTAACCAGACATGAGTGCAAAGTAGAGCAGTCCCGGGAGCAAGAACAACAACGAAAGAAGGCAGCCGACCGCCATACTCCCACGCGGTTGTTTTTCTGGCGCCCCTACGTAGCCACAGTTTTGGTTCGAGCAGATGATTTCTCCACGCAGAGGTGTCCGGGCTTGAGGGACGCGTTGCGCAGGTGTCAAAGCAGACGACAAGCGACTCGCACATTCTGCGCAGACGACGTGATCATTGTGAAGGTGCGGCGTTTCGAGTTTCCCGATCGATCGCCCACAGTTTTCACAAGTCTCCAGCTTCTGAGCCATGACGCGGCGTACTCCTGCTGGCTAGAGAATAAGTGGACTGACGAGTGGTACAGCCGCCCGTTAGCCGTCAATATCCGCCCGCCCAGTTGCACCGCCAACGCGAGATACAGGCGATGGCTCGGTCTTTCCTTTCGGCTGAATCCTCTTCGGCTCGAGCCTTACGACCCTGTCGCCGAGGGTGGCTTCAAACTCCCTCAGGTCCTCACAGATCTGATGCAGGTCGGAATGAAATTGCCTCGTGTGCTCGATGCGGTACTTTCGGACCTCGTCGACGACCGGGTCTTTCATGTCTTGTCTCCCAAGAAGGCATCGGGGGACACGATTTCGGGACACTCGTATCCCGCATTCTCGACCGATTGCCGGATCATCATCTTCGTGAAGGGGTTATTGAGGTGGGCGAAGTTCCACGTCACAAGGAGATCCATGCCTGCCGCAGCGGCGACGGCGATGTGCAGCGCGTCCTCGGGGTATTCCGCCGGGACGCCGCGCCCGTCGAGAATCGCTTGCGCGAGCCCCTCTGCCTCCGCTGTTGTCTGAAGTATGGGAAAGGAGCCGATCGCGTCGAGTCGGCCCTGTGCTAGCGCCGGATCGCCCTTTCCCGCCTCCTTGACGACAATCGCAGAAACGAAAGGCGAAAGCTCGCTGCCAAGCAAAGACCAGAATTCCTGGGTGGACTGCTGGCGAGCGGCTAGAACCACGTCGCGGCTACCTCGCCCGGTGTAGTAACTGACGACGCTTGTTTCAATGTAGACCTTGGGGATCATGGTCCTTTCCAACAGCCCTCAATGCTATTCTAGCATCGTACAGTCTACGCGCCACCGTCGTCCTTACCCATCCTCACCTCCACGCTCGCCCGGTGTGCCGTGAGCCCTTCCTTCGTCGCCATGATTTGCACGTCGGCGGCCAGGTTCGCGAGGCCCTGCCGCGTGAAGTGCAGGATGCTCGTGGCGCGGAGGAAATCGTTTGCCGAAAGCCCGCTGGCGAACCGCGCGGTCCCGCTGGTGGGCAGGACGTGCGACGGCCCGGCGGCATAATCTCCGACGGCCACCGGCGTGTAATTCCCGAGGAAGATCGCCCCGGCATGGTGGATCTTCTCCACCAGGAACTCGGCGTTCTCCGTGGCAATGTGAAGGTGCTCGGGGGCAATTTCGTCGGCCAGGCGACACGCCTCGTCGGCATCCCGGGCAAGGATCACCGCTCCGAACTCCTCCAAGCTCTGTCGGGCCAGCTCGCCGCGCTCCAGGCGCCCGAGCTGCCGCCCCAGCTCAGCCACCGCAGCGTCCAAGACCGCCGCTTCCCAGCCGATCAGGATGCTCGCCCCTGGGGCATGTTCCGCCTGGGCAATCAGGTCACAGGCCGTGTACTCCGCCCGGGTCGAGTGGTCCACGATCACCACCACCTCGCTCGGCCCGGCAATCGAATCGATGTCCACCTCGCCGTATACGTACTTCTTGGCCAGCGCGACGAAGAGGTTGCCCGGCCCGACGATCTTGTCCACGCGCGGGATTCCCTCCACGCCGTAGGCCAGCGCGGCCACGGCCTGCGCACCGCCCAGCCGGTAGACCTCGGCGATCCCCAGCTCGTGACAGGTCGCCAGCAATTCGGC
>CAYGZI010000671.1:0-3246 GCA_964354245.1 uncultured Planctomycetaceae bacterium | reverse complement strand
CAGCGCCAGGGCCGAGAGGACCACGACCGCCAGCAGGCCGGTCAAGGCGACCGGCCCTCCAGCGCCAGGGCGGATCTTTTGTACGATCAGGTACAGGGCTGCCGCGAGGACGCCCATGACCGTGACTTGGACGATGCACCAGACCAAGGCGATACCGATTGCGTTCATCATCGTCTCTCCCGATGGTCCCCTCTCCCTTTGGGAGGGGGTTAGGGTGAAGGCTTCCCGCCTCCAAGGATCGACTCCAGCATGGCCCGCTCCTTGGCCGTCAGCCTCCGCTCTTCCAGGAGCCGGAGGAGCAATTGTTCGCGCGAGCCGCGGAAGACTCGCTGGACCACGTCGCCCAGGAGGCTGCGCGAGACGTCTTCAAAGGACCGCACCGGGCGGTACTGAAACGGCCGTTGGCTGGTGGTCTGCTCCAGGAAGCCTTTTTCGGCGAGGATGCGGACCAGGGTGGCCACGGTGGTGTAGGCCAGGTCGCGGCCGGAGCGGGCCAACTGGCCGCGGACCTCGGCCACGGTCGATTGGCCGCGAATCCAGAAGACGTGCATGACTTCCAGTTCGCGCTCGGTGAGCTCTTTGGCTGGGGGTCGTCCCATTGCGCAGTCCTCCGAGGGTCAATGGCATACCGCGACCGGCGGGGCCAGCACTTCCGAAGTAGACGGAGGCTGGGGCGGAGCGAAGCGCAGCCCCAGCCAAGTGCGACCCGGAAAGGCAAGCTGGGATTGCGCCCCAGCCTACGTCTTCGGGAGTCTGGAAACCCACCCGGCGGCGATTTCTGGTTTCTTAGATTTGGTTTTATAGTAGCACAACCGCGGCGGGTGTCAAGGGCCGCTTTACAGAAATCTTGAAGACGGCGGCGGGGTCCCAGTGCGCGTATTTACAGCGCCGCCTCACTCGCCCCCTGCGCCGGCGGTGTCTTCCAGCACAGCAAGCAAGTCCCTCGTGCGCGCCACCGGGGGTCAACCTTCCTGATTTCGACGGAACGAATCGAAGTCAGCCAGGACGCGCTCTTCCGACCACCCCTTCTCGACCATGGCAGCGCGCACCGCATCAGAAACGCCGTAGAACTCAGACCTCCGGTTCTCCCACGAGAGCTTGTCGCAGACCGCCTGGACGACAAAATCATCGGGTGAGGCTGCGGCCGGAAGCACCTTTTTGATTTGCTGGAAGAGCGATTCAGGAATGTGAACTTGGGGCATACCGCTAGCCGAAGTTGCGCAGTTGGAGACCCAGACACGTGTAATTTCCGGGGATTTCGGGTTCCCCGGCCGAAAGTCTTCACTACAACAGCCGATCCGGGCTAAGCCGTTCAGGCAGGTTCAATTTCAACGCCGCCAGGATCCGCGCCTGCGCGGGCATCGGCCGGGCCACCCGGCGGAGCACCAACTGGCGGCCGTCGCTGGCATCCAGCACGATGTCGCCAATCTGGATCTTGGCCAACTCGCGGAGGATCACCTCGGGGCTCATGGGCCGCGGTTTGGCCGTGGCTTGGCGGCGGGCCAGGTCCGGCTTGTGGATCAGCGTCAGCAGGCCGGCCTGCTTGGCCAAGTGGTCCAGCGTCTTCCACAAGGCGTACGCCAGCACGCAGACCATCACGTGGGCCTCCACACGGCCGTCGTACTGGTGCCACATCGGGCGGATCAAGAGTTCGCTCCGCCGCGTGCCGATCAGATAGTGACGCCCCGGCTGGCTGAGGAACTCCAGGTTCTCCTCGCTCATCATGCCGCGGTCCATTACCCACACCCGCCGGCTCTTTCCAAACCGCCCCTCGATCGCCACCACGTCCGCCGGACGCACCGTGTGCCGGCCCGCAGGAAGATGA
Source organism: uncultured Planctomycetaceae bacterium (assembly GCA_964354245.1). Taxonomy (GTDB): domain Bacteria; phylum Planctomycetota; class Planctomycetia; order Pirellulales; family Thermoguttaceae; genus CAYGZI01. The sequence continues at coordinate 1,421 of CAYGZI010000671.1, read as the reverse complement.
CGCGCCACGATCTCGTCCAGCTTCAACAGCCGCAACTGCTCGGCATCCCCGTGGCGGTTGTAGAAGACGACCGTCCGCTGCCACCGCCGCTGCTGGCTGTGGTTGAGTTCCCCCAGATGCGCCACGACCCGCTGCCGCGGCCCTTCCTCAGTCCGCAGGCTCTCCACCAGGGCCCAGGAGCGGTGGACCTTGCCCGACTTCTTCCGTGTGTATTGCCGCAGAAACATCGGCTCCCTCCGGACATCCAGGATGCCAAGGAATCCGGAGGAAGCAAGAGGGAAGGTTTCCACTACATCGCCCGGCGGCGGTTTCCAGTACCGAGAAATCAGGACTTACGTCAAGAAACCGGCCGAGAACCGGGAAAAATCGCGCGGATTTGTTGAGAAGTGCGCAACTTGGGCTAACCCCTGGCCCCTGACCCCTACACAATATACTTCCCGCGCGCCACATAGTGCGTGTGCAGCAACTCGTGGCTTCTCTCGCCGCAGGGGCCGCCGGTGAGGAACCGGTCGTACACGGCCAGGAGGGCCGGATTCTCGTGCGACTTGCGGATCTGGTACGCGCGGTCTTCGGCGTAGATCGCCTTGGCCCGAGCGGCCCGGATGACGGGCGAGGTGGGAATCGGCTGCCCGCCGCCGCCGAGGCATCCGCCGGGGCAGGCCATGAACTCGATGAAGTGGCACTGGCTGAACCGCCCGCCGGCCTTGATGTTCTCCATCACCCGCTTCGCGTTGGCCGTGCCGTGGCACACGCCCACCTTGAGCGTCACGCCGCGGAGCCACTCCCAGTCCGAAGCGACGTGTTTCACCAGCTCGGGCACCGGCCCGATTTCCGCGATGGGAAGCTCCGCGTAGCGGACCCCTTCAAACCCGCGCACCGGAATCACTTCGGCATGGTCGAACAGCCGCTCGATCCTCTGCCCGGTGACGACCTCGACCACGGTGCGGATCGCCGCCTCCATCACGCCGCCCGTGGCCCCGAAGATCACGCCCGAGCCGGTGGCCGTGCCGAACGGGTCGTCGAAATCCGATCGCGGCATCTTGGGCAGGTCGATCCCCGCCTCGCGGATCATCTTGGCCAGCTCCCGCGTGGTCAAGCCGTAATCGATGTCCTTGTAGCCGCTCTGGCACATTTCGGGCCGGTTGCACTCGAACTTCTTAGCCGAGCAGGGCATCAAAGCCACGGTGACGACGTTGGCCGGGTCGAGCTGGTTCAACTCGGCGTAGTAGGTCTTCAGCAGCGTGCCGAACATCTGCTGCGGGCTCTTGGCCGTGGAGACGTGCGGCAGGTACTCCGGGTAGAAGTGCTCGATGTACTTGATCCAGCCGGGCGAGCAGCTCGTGAACTGCGGCAACCGGACCGGCTGGTCCCCATCGACCAGCACGCGCTTCAGCCGCATGAGCAGCTCGGTCCCTTCCTCG
>CAYGZI010000670.1:0-3252 GCA_964354245.1 uncultured Planctomycetaceae bacterium | reverse complement strand
ACCCGTACTCGCCCGTTATACTCATAGCCAGAACTCCCAAGGAACGCGATCCAAGGGCCCGCGAGTGGTGGCACTCGGGGGGCCCGCGAGTGCTGACACTTGGCCCCCGATACCTGAAACCTGATTCCTGAAAGCTGATAGCTGACGGCGGATAGCTTTGACGTCTGGTTTGGCATATACTCGCGGATGGGCGGCAGGGGCATTCTGCCCGTCGTGCGTGGTCCACACGGGCCAGACATCAAGGAGAAACCGATGTGCCGGGCCGATCGTCCCGTTTCCTGTCTCTGCTGTTCCCACGCGCAGAGCCGGCGAGGTTTCCTCAAAGGCTGCGGGGCCGTTGCGGCGGCCGGTCTGCTCGGGCCGATCGCCGGCGCAGCCCAAGAGCCCAAGCCCGGGCAGGTACGCGTTGCCCTTGTGTTCCTGGCCAATAGCGCGGAGCGGGAGATATGGCCGTATCCCGGGTTCGACTGCGCGGGCCGCCAGCGGGAAATCCTCAAGGTGCTCAAGCAAGGTTGCCCGCAGGTCGAGTTTGTCCCGCTGGTCGTGGCACAGCCGGGCGACGTGGCCAAGGCGCTCGCCCTGAAGGACGCGGTCGACGGCTACCTGGTCTACATCATCACGCTGAATTGGGGACTGATGGGCTCGCTCGTGCAGATCGGCCGGGTGGGCAAGCCGATGCTCGTGGTGGATGAATACCTGGGCGGGTCGGGCTCCTTCCTGGTCGGCTCCAGCGGCCTGCGCCGGCAAGGCATCGCGGCCGGCGTGGTGTCGAGCACCCGGCCCGACGACCTGGTGGCGGTGGCCCGGTTGTACTCCGAGGTGAAGAAGCCCGGCACCACCCCTGCCTCGTTTGCGCAACGGTGTGAGGAGGTCTATCGCCGCACCTTTGCGCGGCCGGGTGAGATGAAGTACACGGAGGACAAGGTTCGCCTGGCCGAGATCGGCGAGTGCGTCAAGCGCCTCAGGCAGTCGCGGTTTCTCATCGTGGGCGCAGGTCCGTCGGGACAGGAGCATGACTTCCTCGGCGCGAAAGGCGTCTACGTCGGGTTCGAGGAGTTCCGGGCCATCTGCGACAAGGTCGATCGCGACGAGGCGGCCGAGTGGGGCCGGCGCTGGTCCGCCGAGGCCGAGAAGGTCGTCGAGGCCACCCCCGAGTGGATCGACAAGGCCGGCGGCGTCTACCTGGGAATGCGTGCCCTGCTGAAAAAGCACGGGACCGACAGCATCACCATGAACTGTCTGGGCGGATTCGGCAGCGGCCAACTGCCGGCCTACCCGTGCCTCGGCTTCATGCAGATCCTCAACGACGGCGGCCAAGGCGTGTGCGAGGCCATGCCCGACGACTCGCTGAGCACGCTCATGGGCCGGCTTCTGACGGGCCGGGCGGGCTACGTCTCGGATCCGGTGTTGGACACGGCGAAAAACCAGATCGTCTACGCCCACTGCATGGCGTTGACCAAGGTCTTCGGACCCCAGGGCGCCGCCAACAAGTTCCGCATCCGCACGCTGCACAACCGCGACCCGCGCGGGTGCTGCGCCCAGTCGTTTTTGCCGGCAGGCTACATGACCACGTCGTTCCGAACCAGCTTCGCGGCCAAGAAGATGGTCGTTCACCAGGCCAAGGCGGTGGGCAACCTGGACGCGGACCGGGGCTGCCGCACGCAACTTGTCGGGGAGGTCCGCGGCGACATCGGCAAGCTCTTTTGGGAGTGGGACCGCTTCGGCTGGCACCGGGTGACCGTCTACGGCGACGTGAAGGAGCCGCTGGTCGAGTTTGGCAAGGCCCTGGGGCTGGAGATCGTCGAGGAGGCTTGAGGGCGGCAGTGACGGGAGGCCGCCTAACGGTACGCCTCGCTGCGATGGGCAATCTTGGAGACGTACACGGTCTGCGCGGAGTCGTCGATCTGGTAGATGACGCGATAGTCGCCGACCCGGTAGCGCCAGTAGCGGGCCAGCGGTCCGCTCAAAGACGTTATGTTCCCATGCTGCCTGGGGTCGCGTTCAAGTTGCGCAAAACACCTGGCCAGAGGACGCGGGGCTCTGCGGTAGGTCCTCTCGGCATCGGGCAGGAGGATGACGTTAAACATCCTTGCGGACCTCGCGCCAGTTCTTGCCTTTGCCCGCCTTGCGGTCTTTGTCCGCCCGTTTCAGATCCGGAGCCAGGCCGGGGATCTTCAGCAACTCGGCGGTGGCCTCTGCACTGGCGCGGCCCTGCAAGAACTCCAGGAAGTCCGCGGCGACCTTGAGTTTTTCCGGCGTAAGGCTGTCGATACTGTCCTTGGCTGCTCGACGGAGATCCTGGCTCGTGCTCATGTCGTTTCTCCTCATCGGCCCGCCCTGGGCACGGTAATCACAAATCCACGGTAACAGATGGGGTGCGGCCGGTCAAGGCGCAAGCCGCCGCCCGCCGGGGACGTAGCCGCTTTACGCCACGATCTCGCGCCGCCGGTTGAGGTAGTCCCAGAGGACGTAGCGGTCGAGGTCCTTGCCGGCCGTGAAGAAGACCTTGCCCGCCGTGGATTCCGCCAGCCGATAGGCGAATTGCACGTCCTCGCGCGACTGCGACCAGGTGGGCAAGAGGAAGATGTTGATGGTGATGCGCTCGCGCGCACAGAGCTGCCCCTCGCGCATGGTGGCCTCCTCGGTGCGGCGGTGCGGCGGTGCGAGGAGATAGAGGCGTTCGCGTTCAAAATGGGCGGTGGGCAGCCCGTCGGTGATGAGAATGACCCGCCGGTTGGGCGTGTCTTGCCCGGCCAGGAGCCGCCGCGACACTTGCAGCCCGTGCTGGATGTTGGTGAAGTGCGGCGGCACGTCCAGCTCGGTGATCTCCGGGTCGCTCATGTCGACGTAGAGGCGGACCACCGGGTCGAAGACCGTGACCGGCTTGGGCAAGAGGTCGACGATCTCGCCGGGCCGGCGGGGCTTGGCAAAGGTGGACATCTCGACGAATTGCAGGAAGTCGCCGGGATACTCGCGGCGGATCAGGCCATCGAGGGCCAGTCCCATGCGCTTGACGTCGATGTAGAGCCCGTCGTAGCGCATCGAGCCGCTCATGTCCAGGAGCACGACGGTGGCGCACTTGGGGGTGTTGCGGGTGCGGTGGATTTCGAGGTCGTCGGGGCGGACCCGGATGGGCAGGCCCGGCCCGTTGCGGACCATCGCGTTGACCAGCGAGCCCGGGATGTCCATGTTGGCCAGCGAGTCGCCGAACTCGTAGGGCTTGGTCCGCTGGAGCTCGACGGCCCCGTCGCC
>CAYGZI010000669.1:0-3257 GCA_964354245.1 uncultured Planctomycetaceae bacterium | reverse complement strand
GTGATCGTGCCGGTGGCGGGCGTGGCGGGCGTCCCGGTGACGGTGTAGTTAAACGTGTCGGCGGTTACGCCGGAGATCACGAAGACGCCGTTGTACTCGGCCTGGGTGGCACCGCGGATCATGACCCAGTCGCCGTTGGCGTAGCCGTGGCCGACGATCGTGGCGGTCGCCGTCGAGCCGGTGCGGGTGAGGCTGGCGACGGCTTTGGTGTTGTCGGCCTCCGCGGGCGTGGTGCCGTTGAGCGAGTAACGGATGGTCGCCCCGGGGGTCGCCGTCGTGATCGTCAACTGGAACGGCTGGTCGGAAAACCCCCGGTCCACGGAAAAATGGGTATCGCCCACGCGGTACCAATACTCCTGGGAGTTGGGTCCGCCCGGGGTGGGAGTTGAGAAGAAGTGCTCCCCCACGCCTTGGGTCACGATCTGGGAGAGCTCCGGCAGCACCAGCATGTCGCCATCGGCCGGCGTGTAGTTCAGGGCCTGGATGGCCAGCACGTTCCCCGTCGGCTGAACCAGGTCAACGTACTGCGAGACGTTGACGTTCTCGAAGACGATGGCCTGGGAGTCCGTGCGCTGGTCCGTGGCCTGCGAGTTGTACGCGATCGTGGTCGGGGCCTTGCGGCGGGCGATCTCGGTGCCGTTCAGATACGCCACGTAGCCGTCGTCGTACTTCATCTTCAGCGTCAAAGATTGGAGCGACTGCGGGTCGGCCACGTCGAAAGTGATCCGCGTGTAGAGCGAGGCGTTATTGGCCGCCTGCATCGCCGCCTTGACGTCCGTCCGGATCAAGCTGGCGAAGGTCGACCCGGAGCCCGAGCCGGCGAATGGCTCGCTCATCACCGCCAGTCCGCCGCTGGCCGTGTCGCCGACCAGGTCGAAGTTGCTGTTCCACGTGGTGTTGACGTTGGGGGCGGCGTAAAGCTCGACGCTCGCCCCGCCGCCCCGCTCGTAGAAGACGAGCTCGACGTTGTAGTCCCCGGCGGCCAGGCTGTTGATCACGCCCAACGAATCGTCAGGTCCGCGCGGCGCAAAGTACTCCAGCGTGTCGCCGTTGACCGTCGTGCCCGTCTGGCCGTACGCGACATTAAAGGTAGCACCGAGGATCCTCAACCGGAAGCCGTCGTCGCTGTTCACTCCGAAGGTCCACGCGCCCGTTGTGGGGATGTAAACGATCCCCTTGGCCTGCACCACGAAATCGTCGTGATCGGTCCCCAGGGGCATGCCCGGAAAGGCGGCATCGGGCGTCAGGTGGCCGCCGCCGCCGGTGTCCATGTAGTTCACCACGGCGGCCGTTTGGGTGTAGACCGCGCTCTGGTAGGCGGGGGTATCGATGACGGTCTGGGCCACGCCCAGGTCGGTCACGACGATGTTGGCCTTGTAGTTCCACACCGCAAGGCCCGGCACCAGATCGGCAAACCCCAGGCCCGTCGGCCCGTGCGCCCACGAGGCGTCGCTGAAGCTGGAATGCATCCACGTCGCTTCGAGCGAGTTGTCGGCTGGGACGAAGTAGCGGGTGTCGGCTCCGGCCGAGACGAGCTTCGTCTCCTGGATGTCCTGCCCTATGCCGTAGGAGATGTTCTCCTCTTGATTGGGGTACTCGGGGCTGTACTCGTGGACGACGCGGTTCAGATTATCCAGCAGGCCGAGGTACTCCCCCGGGTCCCGCTTCAAGCTGAAATCGGTGTGCAGCTCCGGCGCGGTGAGGTTCTTGCCCGAAGCAAAGACGATGCGGAACTCGCCCGGGCCCAGCGTCACGTCCGGGAAGGTCCACGTGTTGCCGCTGTCCTTGAGCTTCCAGCCGAGCAGGTTGACGGGCTGGTCGTCGGGGTTATGGATCTCGATCCAGTCTTGGAGGGTGTTCTCGAAATCCCGCAGCCCGTTGACGGTGTCGGTGTTGCTGGTGAGAAACTCGCTGATGATCGGCGAGAGCACCAACCGCGGTTCGAGGGGCTCCAAGGCGAGCCGCTCGCCCCACCCCAGTCTGCAATTACGTGCCTTCTGCCTCCCGCGTCCCCACGACGGGCGCGCCCGTTTGGCCTTCCGCTTTCTGTGGAGTGCCATGAATTCCGTCCTGAACTAAAGAGCCCTGTTCCGATGCCCCGGCCGCCGTCCCGGCTGGCAGCCCAACTAGCCATTGTAGTCAGTTTTGCCGGATGCGCAGCACCAGGGTAGGGAATATGGGTCGCAGGAGCAAGGAATGGGCCCGGGGGCCACCCGTCCGAAGCCCTCTGCCCCGCTATAGTTGTGGGCCATATTTCATCATTCTGGGGGGGTGGGGGGGCGTCCAAACCACAGGGCTATCGCACTTAACCTCCGCCCGCGGCCAGCAGGATACGGAAGAGGTAGTCGTCGTCCCAGCCGGCGATAAGACGTTTTGTGGCAAGGCTTTGTTTGCTTGGTTCACGTTTGAGCAGGGTAATCGCCAGCCGCCGCCCAACGCATCAAGCACTCCTGGAACTTCCCCGGATCAATCGGCGCCAACACGGCGCAAATCGCAATCGCGAGGATGTCAATCAGTTTGTGTTCTTTGTTCCGATCGACCCCATTTTGGTTAAGTTAATGCGATAGCCCTGGGGGTGAGTCAGAATGGCTGCATTGCTTGCCTGACGGCAAGCAGTGGCACACCGTCACCGGCCGGGACGAAGATCGCGGGCCTGTTGGTCGGCTTCCGCGGCGGCTTTGTCGTCGCCCAGTTTGCGGAGCAGGTCGGCCAGACTCGCGTAGTTCTGGGCGAGCACGCCGCGGACGAATCCCGCCTTGGGCTCCTTCTGGAGGAACTCCTTGAACGAGGCGATCGAGTCTTGCAACGCGGCGCGGGCCTCGGGCAATCGCTTGAGGTCCTGGAGCAAGCCGGCCAGCGACTCGTGGATCATGGCCGTCCCCAGCCGGTAGAACGAGTTGTTGGGAAATCGCTTCGCAAGCGACGATTGCACCTCCAGCGCCTTTCGGAGGTGGGCTTCCGCAGCGGGGGGACCGGCCGTCCAGAGGATGTCCGCCAGTCTCAAGCGGATGTGGACCTGAGAGACCGCGTAATCCGGAATGTTGGGATGCTCCGCGACCAGTTCTGCGGAAATGGCCAACGCTTTTTCGAGCATCTGCTGCGAGCGCTGCCTGGCAGTCTGGTCGGTTGGCTCGAACGAGAAAGGCCACCGGAGGTCCAGCCAGGCGTAGGTCTCGCTGAGGTCGAAACGGTAGTCGGGCACGTCCGGGTGCTCTTTGACCAGCTTCTCGAGGATCTCGGCTGCCTTGCCGGCGGCG
>CAYGZI010000668.1:0-3267 GCA_964354245.1 uncultured Planctomycetaceae bacterium | reverse complement strand
TTCCCCCGGGCCGGCACGGCCCGGCTCTGAACCTCGCCCCTCGCCCCTCGCCCCTCGCCCCTCTCAAATCGAACTGCCGGCCACCGACCCCAGCCGGCCCGTCGTGATTACGGCAGACGCAGCCACCCGCTGGGTCCAAGGGGCCTACGAGGTCTGGGTGCTAGGGGGCAAGTGCCGGATCGAGCAGGGGGCCGATGCGGCGACGTCCCGCGAGGCGGTCGTCTGGGTCCGCCGCGGCGATCCCATCCAGCGCCGACGCAGTCTGATCATCGCGTACCTTGAGGGGGACGTGTCGCTCGGCATCGCTCAGGACGGCGCCCGCGCTCGGCTGACGGATCAGAGTTGGCTGGGACGCTTCGAGACCGGGGCAGGGGTGGAGGTGTACGTGCCTCAGGTCCGCGGCCCTGCGCAGACGCCGCCCGCCGTGTACCAGCGGGCCGTCGCCGCGCGCGATCTCCAAAGCTCCGGCGGGGTGCAGCAAGCGCAGTACACTCAGCCGCTCCCTGCGCCGGGACCCAGTGGCCTGGTTCCTCCCGATGGCCCGCTTCCACCCGGCGGACCTTTGCCGCCCAGCGGACTCGTGCCTCCGGGCGGCCCGCTTCCTCCCGGCGGGCCGCCGGCCGCGTCGCCTGCGCCCGCCGGACCTCCCGTGCTGGGCGCCCGGCGGATCCGTGCCTTCCCCCGCGGCGAGATGGAAGCGCAAATCCACTGGTTCCCCGACCGCCAGACCGGCCAGTGGATCGCGGTGATCGAAGGCGGCGTGAACCTGATCGTCGAAGACATCCCTCTGACCGCCGACGGCCGCCTGAGCAGGACTCTCGGTCTGCCCGGGCTGGTCTCGATCGGCCTATGGGCCGACCGGATGGTGATCTGGACCCGCGGGCCGGAGGAGCCCGATCTAGGCGGCAATAAGCCGCAGTCGTCGGAGACTCCCTTCGAGATCTACATGGAGGGGAACATCGTTTTCCGGCAAGGCGACCGGGTCCTCTATGCCGACCGGATGTACTACGACGTCAACAACCAGGTCGGAGCGGTGCTGGGCGCGGAGCTGTTGACTCCGGTGCCGCGCTACGAAGGGCTCGTGCGGCTCCGCGCGCAAGTCCTCCGGCAGCTCGGGCCCGACCGCTTCGCGGCCAACGACGCCTTCTTCACCTCCAGCCGCTTGGGCTCGCCGACGTATCGCCTCCAGGCCGGGAGTATCTCCTTCGAGGACGTCCAGGAGCCGCGCATCGATCCCGTCACGGGCCAGCCGGCAATCAATCCCCAGACGCTGGAGGCCGAGATCGACCACCGGCAGTTGGCCACCAGCGAGAACAACTGGCTCTACCTGGACGATCTCCCCGTGTTCTACTGGCCCAAAATGGTCACCGACCTGAAGGACTCGTCCTACTACATCCGCCGCGTGCGGGTGAGGAACGACAACGCGTACGGCTTCCAGGCCCTGACCGACTGGAACGCCTACCAGTTGCTCGGGATCCGCAACCGGCCGCAGGGAACCGATTGGGGCGTGAGCCTGGACGAGCTGACCAAGCGGGGGTTCGGCCACGGCACGGACTTCCACTACGACCGCGACGGCTTCCTGGGCATCCCCGGCAAGGCCGTGGGGCTGATCGACTACTGGGGGATTCCCGACCACGGTAACGACAACCTCGGCCTCGACCGCCGCAGAATTCCGCCGGAGCGGGACTACCGCTACCGCCTCTTCGCCCAGCACCGCCAGATGCTCGAAGGCGACATCCAGCTCTCGGCCGAGGTGGGCTGGATCTCGGACCGGAACTTCCTGGAGAGCTACTTCGAGCGGGAATGGGACGAGATGAAGGACCAGGTGACGTCGCTGGAGCTGAAGAAGGTCCGCGACAACACCTCCTGGAGCCTTTCGGCCGCGGTGCGGGTCAACGACTTCTTCACCCAGACCGATTGGCTCCCGCGTCTGGACCACTTCTGGCTCGGCCAGCCGGTTCTGAACAACGTGCTGACCTGGTACGAGCATTCCAGCGCGGCCTACGCCCAGTTCCACACGCTCACCTTGCCGCCCGCCTCGCAACAGCAGCCCCCGGCCATCCCGCAGCGGTACTTGCCGTGGGAGGTATCGGGCACGCCCCCGAACGTCCAGCCGCTGAACACCCACAGCGAGCGCTTCGTCACCCGCCAGGAGATCGACTGGCCGCTGCAGCTCGGGCCGGTCAAGGTCGTTCCCTACGCGCTCGGCGAGGCGGCCCATTGGGGCGAGGCCCGCGACGGCGAAGACCTCCAGCGTCTGTACGGGCAGGCCGGTCTGCGCGCGAGCATTCCCGCCTGGCGGGTCAATCCGGGCGTCGAGAGCATGTTGTGGAACGTCCACGGGCTGGCGCACAAGGTGGTATTCGACGCGGAAGCGGCGTGGGCCGACAGCAACAAGAGCGTGGATGAGCTGCCGCTTTACGACCCGCTGGACGACGACGCGGTCGAGAACTTCCGCCGGCTGTTCGTCCCCTGGACTTTTCCGTCGCCCGGCCCGCTGGCTCCCTCGCCGGCCATCCCGCCGCTGTTTGACGAGCGGTTCTACGCGATCCGCACCGGAATGGCCGGATGGGTCACGGCCCCCTCAAGCGAGATCGCCGACGACCTGATGTTCGTGCGTCTGGGCATGAGGAACCGCTGGCAGACGAAGCGCGGCACTCCGGGCAACGAGCGGATCGTGGACTGGATCACGGTGGACACCAATATCACGTTCTTTCCCGAGAAGAACCGCGACAACTTCGGCGCGCTCGTGGGGCTCTTGGATTACGACGCCCGCTGGCAGATCGGCGACCGGCTGGCGCTCGTCTCCTCCGGCGTGTTCGACTTCTTCCAGAACGGCCAGCGCCTGATCGCGGTGGGGGCGTTTCTGGAGCGGCCGCCCAAGGGATCGCTCTACATGGGCGTCCACCTGCTGGACGGCCCGATCAACAACACGATCCTCGCCATGTCCTACACCTACCGGATGAGCCCCAAGTGGGTCTCGGCCTTCGGCACGACCATCGACCTGCGCGACCAGGGCAATATCGGCCAGCACCTGTCGATTACGCGGGTGGGCGAGTCGTTCCTCGTCAGCGCCGGCTTCAACTTCGACGCCAGCCGCGGCAATTGGGGGGCGGGGCTCTCGATCGAGCCTCGCTTCCTCCCCAAGACGCGGCTCGGCCAGGCCGGCGGGGCGCGGATCCCGGTCGCCGGGGCCTATGGGCTGGAGTGACGGGGGAAGGGATGAGGGATGAAGGATGAAGGATGAAGGATGAGGGATGAGGGATG
>CAYGZI010000667.1:0-3267 GCA_964354245.1 uncultured Planctomycetaceae bacterium | reverse complement strand
CAGGAACTTCTTCACCCCGGAGCGCCGGCACGTCTCCAGCAGGTTCAGGGTGCCGTCCACGTTCGTCTGGTAGTAGATCCAGGGATTCTCGACCGAGGCCCGCACGCCGGCCCGGGCCGCCAGATGGACCACGGCGCAGTAGGGCTTCTCCTCGACTGCGGCGGCGCCGGCGGACTGGGCGTCCTCCCGGAAGAGGGCTTCCAGGGCTGCCCGGTCGGTCACGTCCACGTGATGGAAGCGGAAGTTGCGGTGCGTCCGGAGCCGGGCGAGGCGCCACTGTTTGAGCCGCGGATCGTAGGCGTCGTTGAGGTTGTCGATGCCGACCACGGTGTGCCCGGCCTCAAGCAACAGCTCGGTGACTCGCGCCGCGATGAACCCGGCACAACCGGTGACCAGATAGTTCTTGACCATACGGAGTCCCGGGAAGTGTGGAAGACGAAAAGGCTAAGACCGTCTAACAAAATGGGGACAGGCACCTCGCGGCCACCCGGTTCGCCACTGCAGGCGCCAACTGGCTCGGAGCCAGTCCCCATTTTGTTAGACGGTCTAAGCCGCAAGCGGCCCTTCATCCTTCATCCTTCATCCTTCATCCTTTCCCCCTCACGCCTTGTGGATCTTCCATCGTCCCTCGGAGACGTTCTTCGTCGCGTTGCGCGTGTCGATCACCAAAGGCGCGTAGCGCACGATGAGGTCGTAGTCGTACGACGAATGATCGGTGGCGATCAGCACGCAGTCCTGATCGGCGAGGAACTCCGGCGCGATCTCCACGCTGTGCATCTCGGGCAGCTCGTGGTGCCGCGACTTGGGGAGCTTGGGGACGTGCGGATCGTTGTAGCTGGCCACCGCCCCGCCGGCAAGGAGCATTTCCAGCAGGACGAACGACGGGCTCTCCCGCGCGTCGTCCACGTCCTTCTTATAGGCCATGCCCAGCACGCACACCTTGCTCCCCCGCAGCGGCTTGCCCACCTGGTTCAGAGCGTCGATCGTGCGGCGCACGACGTACTCCGGCATGGAGGTGTTGATCTCGCCGGCCAGCTCGATGAACCGCGTGGGCATGCCGTGCTTGCGCGCCAGCCAACTGAGATAGAACGGATCGATGGGAATGCAGTGGCCGCCCAAGCCCGGCCCGGGATAGAAGGCCTGGAATCCAAACGGCTTCGACTTGGCCGCGTCGATCACTTCCCACACGTCGATCCCCAACCGGTCGAACAGCATCTTCAGCTCGTTGACCATCGCGATATTGACCGAGCGGTAGGTGTTCTCCAGGATCTTGCACGCCTCGGCCACCTCGCAGTTCGACACGGGAATCACCCGGACCACCGCCTGGCCGTAGAGCATCTCCGCCAACTGGCAGCTATTGGGCTCGATCCCGCCGACCACCTTGGGAATGGTTTGGGCCGTGTAGTCCGCGTTGCCCGGGTCTTCCCGCTCCGGGCTGAAGGCCAGGAAGAAGTCCTTGCCGACGGTGAGTCCGGTGGCGGCGAGGATGGGAAGGACGACGTCGCGGGTGGTCCCGGGGTAGGTCGTGCTTTCCAGGACGATCAGTTGGCCGGGCCGCAAGACGGTGGCGATCTGCCGGGCGGTGGCCTCGATGTATTCCAGGTCGGGATCGCGGCTTTCGCTCAACGGGGTGGGGACGCAGATCAGCAGGGCGTCGGCCTCCGACATCCGCTTCATGTCGGCGGTCGGCTCGAACTTCTGCTGAGAAACGCTATCGGCGATCCACGTGGACGGGATGTGGCCGATGTAGCTTTCCCCGGCCAGCAGGCGCTGGACCTTGGCGCAATCCACGTCAAAACCCAGGGTGCGGAACCCCGCGCCGACGAACGCCCGGATCAAGGGAAGCCCGACGTAGCCGAGCCCAATGACGCCGACGCGGGCCTTCTTCTCGCAGAGGGCTTGGTGAAGGGATTGGAGCGGGGAGGACGTCATGCAACTGCTACTCCTGAGATCGTGGGTCTGACTCCTCGTTTCGCGGGCGGCAGGTCATCGAAGCCACCCCCCGTTAGAGCGTGACCACCCCAGCGGTGTCCTTGGGGGTTTGGGCGGTCGGGGTGGTGATGCCTAACCGGTGAAATGCGTTGGCTTTATGTCCTGCTGCCCGGCAACAAGACTACTATACCCCACGCCCGCGTGCCGCGCTGGCGGCCGGCCGCACCTCTCTGACCGGTTTGGACAAGGCACGCAAGATTCCGCAAACGAGCCGGAGTTGAGGACCGTGCCGGTGGCACGTCTTATCCGGGAAGTGAGCAGGATATCGCAGGGATTGGTGGGTTCGATTGTAGCGACCCTGCCGCCTGAGACGATAAGCAGACAGGAGTAGTACCAGTCGGTCGAGGACCGCGGATTCCCTTTTGGGGGGTGCAGGTCATCCAAGCAAAAGGATTTGCGAAGAATGTTCTCCACAGGCCCGTGTCGGCGTGATCTTCTCGCAACGCTCCTTGTCGTCCTGACCTCGTGCGCAGGGTGCAGCCTGTATCGCCAGACCATTCCCGCCAACTGCTTCCCGGGAATCGCGGAGCATCCGCGGGCCGACAAGCAGCCGATCGACTACGCGCTTCTGCGGCAGGAACCGCCGGCGGTGTACCAGCTCGGGCCCGGAGACATCCTGGGAATCTACGTGGAAGCGATCTTGCCGCCGGCTAAGGAGAAGGAACGCTAGGTCCCGCCTCCGCCGGTCCACTTGGACGCCCAGCGCATCGAGAGCCGCGGGACGATGGGATACCCGTTTGAGGTGTCGGGAGATGGCGAGGTTTGGCCGCCCCTGCTCCCGGAGCCGGTGAAAGTGGCGGGCTTGACCGTGCCCCAAGCGGAGGAGGAAATCCGCAAGGCCTACGCGGAGCGCCGACTAACCCGCCCCGGCGCTCAGGTAATTGTCAGCCTCATCGACAAACGCCGATACAACGTGATCGTGATCCGCGAGGACGGCATCGGCCCCGAGGGACGCCCCCTTGAAATGCGGGCCCAACAGTTCCTGCCTACCGGTGCCATCCTGGAGCCCCCCAAGATGGGCATCGCCAAGTCGGTCGATCTCAAGGCCTACGAAAACGACGTCCTGCACGCCCTGGCCCAGAGCGGCGGCTTGCCCGGCACCGCGGCGAAGGCCGAGATCAAAATCCTCCGCGGTGCGTTCAGGAACGCCCGCGAGCGCGACCAGTACCTCCGGACCCTCGAGGATCCCGCCTTGCGGGCCGAAATCGCCGCCACCAATCAACGAATCACTCGCATTCCACTGAGGATTGGCCCGGGCGAACCGATGCCGAGGAT
>CAYGZI010000666.1:0-3288 GCA_964354245.1 uncultured Planctomycetaceae bacterium | reverse complement strand
GTCCTCGGCCTGCTTCAGAAAGGAGAGGTCCGCACCAATCGCATAGTCCGCCGCCTGCGCCGCCGGGCCGGGCGCCAGCGGCAGGGCAAGCAATGCAGTCGCCACGAGGTATAGTCGTCGTACGCAGCGGTCTCCCATGTTCGCGGCTCCTTGGTTCTCACCATCGTAAAGCAGTGGGCAGGAAAGTGAAAGAGCCGTGGAGAGCCGCGGCCAACGTGTACGATCGGCCGACGCTGTTGAGAAACGCGGCCGGCGACGCTACACTGAGGGGGCATCGATCCAGCAGCGGCCCAAGGGGGATAGCGCGAGGCTCCTGGGACCGTCGGGACCGAACCACGAGGCCAAGAGGCGACCGTATGGCTGGTTTCGCTCCTACCAAGGTTTTCATCGTGGACGATCACCCGGTCGTCCGCCTCGGGTTGGCGGAGGTAATCAACCGGGAGGCGGACCTGACCGTCTGCGGCGAGGCCGCCGACGTGACCGAAGCCATGCGCAAGATGGAGGCGAGCCATCCCGACGTCGTCATCATCGACATCTCGCTCGAGGGGGAGAGCGGGATCGAGTTGATCGAGCACATTCGGGCCCGGTGGCCGTCGGTGAAGATGCTGGTCTCCTCCGCCCACGACGAGCGGGTCTTCGCCGGGCGGGTCTTGCGCGCCGGGGCGATGGGCTACCTGTCGAAGCGGGAGGCCCTGACCAAGATCGTCGAGGCCCTGCGCCAAGTCCTCCGCGGCGAAGTCTACCTCAGTCCGCAAATGGCCACCGTCCTGCTCCAGCGCGTGGCGGCGGGCAAGTCCCTGGACCTCGATCCGGTCGAGGCCCTCTCCAACCGCGAACTCCAGGTGTTCGAGATGATCGGCCAGGGACTGACCACTCAGGAGATTGCCCGAAAGCTCCAGGTGAGCCCTAAGACGGTGGAGTCCCACCGCGAGGGCGTGAAGATGAAGCTGAACCTGCGCAATAGCGCGCAACTGACCCGCCGCGCGTTCCAGTGGGTCCAGGAAGGCCATTAGCGGACCGTCGCGTTCGTAGTCCCGCCTTTAGGCGGAGAAGGTGCCTGTCACCCGCTCTCAGGTAGGCCATCAAGACGTACGCTCAGCGGCCAATGCCTCGGCCAACCGCCGGGCCTCCCGCCGGAGATCCGCAACCGATGCCGCGGCCCCGGACAGGTCGCCCGAGCCGCCGATCTGCTCCACCCGGTCCAGGACCGTAAGCAGGGGCTTTGCCCCGAGGTAGACCACGGTTCCCTTCAGCCGATGGGCAGCGCGGGCCATGGACGTCGCCTCGTTGCGATTGAAGGCCGCCTCGATCTCGGCGAGCCGTTTGGGCCACTCCTCGAAAAAGAAGTCCACCATTTGGCGAAACAGACCATCCCGACCCGCCAAGCTCGCCAGGGCCTCCTCCCGCTGGAAAACCGCTTCGCCGTCCACGGCCGGCGGGCCGT
Source organism: uncultured Planctomycetaceae bacterium (assembly GCA_964354245.1). Classification (GTDB taxonomy): domain Bacteria; phylum Planctomycetota; class Planctomycetia; order Pirellulales; family Thermoguttaceae; genus CAYGZI01. Next base: position 1,844 of record CAYGZI010000666.1, on the reverse strand, counting down.
TGGAGAGTTCCGCCGTGTCGCCCGCGGGCGAGGCGTCGGCAGACTGCGGCGGGCCGGACCGGCCGGCAAGCGACTCGACCAGGTCGATGAAGCGGCCCGCCTGGATCGGTTTGCTCACATAGCCGTCCATGCCGGCCGCGAGGCATCGTTCCGCATCTCCCTTCATGGCGTAGGCCGTCATGGCGACGATGGGCACGCGTCGCCCGCTCCCCTTCTCCAGGCCCCGGATCGCGGCCGTGGCCTGGAATCCGTCCATCACCGGCATCTGCACGTCCATCAGGATCACGTCGAACGGCTGCCCGCGGGCCAGCTCGATGGCCTCCTGCCCGTTCGGGGCCAGCTCGACCTCGTGCCCGCGGCCGGTGAGTAGGTAGACCACAAGCTTCTGGTTGGCCGGCGTGTCTTCGACCACCAGGATCCGCAGGGGCCGCGCAGGGGAAGAGGCCGAGGGCGGAGCGGGCCAGGTCGCCTCGGGCTGCACCGGCCGGCCGTCGAGGGTCTGCGTCGAGGAGGAATCGCCCGCGGGGCTGCCGGCCAGCCGTATCGTGAAATGGAACGTGCTCCCCTGGCCCGGCCGGCTCTCCACCCAGATCCGCCCTCCGAACATGCCAACTAGACTCGAGGCGATGGCCAGGCCCAACCCCGATCCGCCGTGGCGCCGCGTGGTGGAAGCATCCGCCTGGGTGAACGGGGAGAAAATCCGGTGCTGCTCCTCCGGGGCGATGCCAATCCCCGTGTCCGCCACGGAAAACCGCAGGCAAACCTCCGGGGGGTCTTGCGACTCGACCGCCACCCGGACCGCGACCTCGCCCTTGGAAGTGAACTTGACCGCGTTGCCCACGAGATTCAAGAGGATCTGCCGCAACCGCAGCGGATCGCCGACGACCCGATCCGGCACGTCGTCGAGCACCTCGCAGGCCAGGTCCAATCCCTTCTCGCCGGCCCGTATCCCCAGGGTCTTGATCACCTTCTCCACGATCTCTCTTGGGCTGAACGGGACGGACTCCAGGTCCATCGCCCGGGCCTCGATCCGCGAGAAGTCCAAGAGATCGTTGAGGAGCTGCAGGAGCGTGTCGGCCGAGTCTTTGGCGGTCTGGAGGCAGTCGCGGATCTTCGGGGAGAGGGCTTCGCCGAGCGTCAGCTCGATCATGCCGAGGATCGAGTTCATCGGCGTGCGGAGCTCGTGGCTGATGTTGGCCAGGAACTGCGTCTTCGCGGCGTCGGCCTTCTTCAGCTCCTCTTCCATCTGTTTGCGCTGCCGGGCATACCGGATCGCGCGGACCACCAGCGATCCGCTGACCTCCCCCTTGACCAGGTAGTCCTGCGCTCCTTTGCGGATCGCTTCGATCGCCGTGGCCTCGTCGTCCAGCCCGGTCAGGACGAGAATCGGCAGATGGGGGGCCGCGCCAAGGAGGCGTTCCAGCGTCGCGATCCCCCGGCTATCGGGCAGCGAGAGATCGAGAAGGATCGTGTCGCAGGGGGGGCCGCCCGTCAGGCAGCCGATGGCCTCGCCCAGGGTCTCGACGTGCCGCACGTGGAAGCGTCCCTTGGCCTCGCGGAGAGCTTCCAGGAGCAATCGGGCGTCGGCCTCGCTGTCTTCGACCAGCAGGACCTCAGTCGGCCGGACTTGTACGTCCACGGCAATCCCCCCGGATACCAGACCCAGAAGTCGGACGCAAAGGCGTGTCGCGGCCCGGATTCCAGCCGAGCCCGGCCTCCGTGCCGCTGCACCATTATCTTACACGCTCTTCTGCGCTACTACGAGGTCCTGGTTGTCGTTGAACCCTCGCGGGATGTAGCTCCGCACTTCAAACACGCGGGCCCAGTGCGCCCGCAGGTACTCT
>CAYGZI010000665.1:0-3289 GCA_964354245.1 uncultured Planctomycetaceae bacterium | reverse complement strand
CGGCAGGCCCTCGGGCAGGAGCCCAGCCGCGCGGAACGGCTTCTGGTCCCTCATCACGCAGCCGGTGACGTGCCAGTCGGCCTGCCGGGCCGCATCGACGCCGAAATAGGCGCACCATTGCGGAAACGCCTGGTCGAACATTTCCGGCAGGGCGTCCACCGCCGCCGACGATGGCAGGTCGGTATAGAGAGTGATGTGTTTGCCCGGGAGCCTGCGGATTTCCGCCCCGCGCACCATCGCCCGCTCTGCGCACTGACATAGGAGTGCGACAACGCCCAGAGCTATCGCAGCCGAGCGGACAAAGCGTTGTGGCCCAGGCGGCCGTCCGACGATCCCGCCCCTCTCCCGATAGAAGAGTTGACCCAACCGCAAGGGGGTGTCACGGTCGAGACGAGGAGTCATTGGCACGCCGGGAGGGTGTCTCAGGACACTGAGATGGCCTCGTTAGGGCAGACGTCCACGCACGCCCCGCAATCGCCGCAGGTCTCTGCATCCACGACGGCGACGTTCTCCTGAACGGAAATGGCTTCCAAGGGGCACTGGGAAACGCAATCACCACAGGCCGAGCACTTTTCCGTGTCTACAGATGCTGCCATGAAGGGAATCTCTCCTCTAAGTCCAAGCGGAACCGACAAAGTTGCCTATTAAACCCTAAGAATCCGTAGAATAACACCCCGAAGCGGCCTTGGGAAGGACGGAAGCCGGCAGAGCGGAAATTCCGCAGCTTTGCCTTGCAATAATCCTTCTTCCGCGGATAACTCTTGTGTCGGATGGCACCCATCATCCGGCTTATCGGCGTGCGCCCGCCTTGCTCTTTTTGACGCCGCCCGGCTTGGCATCGCCGCGTTCTGCCGGCGCTTTGCGCTGGTAGGGCTCCGAGTGCTGCGCGTGCGCGTGCCAGTTGGCCGCGTATTGCCCTGCGATGGCTGCATCGCGGATGACCAGGAGGTTCTCGGCGTTGCTCTCTTCGGCGGACTTCGTGAAGTTGAACGAGCCCGTGATCACGGTCTGGCCGTCCAGGATCATCACCTTGTTGTGGGCGATCGGCCAGTATCGCAGCGGCTTCATGCGGCATCCTTTCCAGCGAGTCGTTCTCGGGGACGTGGCCCCGACGGGACCGGGCGTATTGTACCGGGGGTCATGGACGAGTCCATCCAGGTTCCCTAGACGCCGTTGCCGTCGAGGAACCTGGAGCCGGGCAGGTGGAGTCCCGACATGCCGGCATTGCCGGTCGCGGCCAGCCCTCCAACGCCAGGAGCATCTGGCCCGCTGCGAGCGGGGCCTGGGCCATCAGGCCCGCGGCATTGCGGAGTGCCGCTTCTGCGGCCGACGTGTAGTCGTCGTGCCCCTGGAGCCGGCCGAGGCGCACCAGCGCCGTCGCTGCCAGGCCGCCGCCGCTGGGGACCGCGGCATCCACCACGTCTTTCTTGCGCACGATCAGCGACCCGTGGTCTACGCCCGCGGTAAAGAAACCGCCGTGCCCGCAGTCGTGGAAGCGGGCAAGGATTTCGTCGGCCAAGCGGGTCGCCTCGTCGAGCCAACGCTCCTCGGGCTGCGCCTCGTACAGTGTGACCATCGCGTTGGCCAAGGCGGCATAATCCTCCAGCACGGCATCGATCTCCGCCCGGCCGCGGCGCCAACAGTGGCGCAGACCCGGAAAAGGGGACAGGTCCAATTTGCCGGAACGGCCCGCGACCAACCTTCGGTTGGTGCCCGGCTTCGCACAAATTGGACCTATCCCCTTTTCCGGTGGACGGATCACCTCCAGCACCCGGACCATGTCGAGCACGGGGATTCCCTCGGTGATTGCGGCGATGAGGCGGATGCCGGCGTCGGCGGCCTCCAGGATCGCGTCGGCAGCGAAGGCGGGCGGGACGAAGATCATCGTGGCGTCGGCCCCGGTCTGGCGCACGGCCTCGTCCACGGTGTCGAAGACCGGGACCCCTTCGACCGTCTCGCCGCCCTTGCCGGGAGTCACCCCGCCCACGACCTGCGTGCCGTAATCGAGGCACTGGCGCGTGTGGAACCGCCCGGCCTGACCGGTGATGCCTTGGCAGAGGACGCGGGTGTTTTTATCAACCAGGATACTCATGCGGGAGGGGAAGTAGACGGTAGCCAGTAGTCAGTAGACGGTAGACGGAAGACAGGAGACAGGAGACAGAAGACAGAAGTTTGTGGGGCCGACCCATCCATTCATCATTCATCATTCATCATTCTCTGCCCTGCCGCGGCGACGGCCTTGCGCGCGGCGTCGGTCAGGTCGTGCGCCGCGATCATGTTCAGGCCGCTCTCGGCGAGGATCTTGCGGCCTTCTTCAACTTCGGTTCCCTCCAGGCGCACCACCAGCGGCACGCGAAAGCCCAGCGAGCGGTACGCCGCCACCAGGGCCTCGGCGATCGTGGTGCAGCGCATGATCCCGCCGAAGATGTTCACCAGCACCGCGCGCACGCCCGGATCATCCACGAGGATGCGAAACGCCTCAGTGACCTGGTGGACGCTGGCCCCGCCGCCCACGTCCAGGAAATTCGCCGGCTGGCCGCCGTGGAACTGGATCAGGTCCATCGTGCTCATCGCCAGTCCCGCGCCGTTGACCAGGCAGCCGATCGTGCCGTCGAGCTTCACGTAGCTGAGCCCCTCTTGAGCGGCCCGAATCTCGGCCGGCTGCTCCTCGGCCAGGTCGCGCAGCCCGATCGCGTCCGCATGGCGGAACAGGGCGCTCGGGTCGAAACTCATCTTCGCGTCCAACGCCAGGAGTTCGCCTGCGGCGGTGAGCACCAGCGGATTGATCTCCACCAGACTGCAATCGCGCCGAACGAACACCCGGCACAAGGCCCGCATGAGCTGCTCCGCACTCCGCATCAGCTCCGGACCGAGCCCGAGGCGCCGGGCCAGCTTGCGGGCCTGGAAGCTCCGCAGCCCAACGTCCGGGTGGAACGCCTCGCGGCAGATGTCCTGGGGGTGGCTGGCCGCAACCGCTTCGATGTCCATGCCGCCGCGGGCCGAGGCGATGACGACGGGCATGGCCGCAGCCCGATCGACCGCGACCCCAAGATAGAACTCGCGGACCACCTCGCACGCCTGCTCGACCAACACGCGGCGGACGACGCGTCCTTCGGGGCCGGTCTGCGCCGTGACCAGGGTATGGCCCAAGAGGTTGGAGGCCACGGCAGCGGCCTCTTGGGGCGAGCGCACGGGCTGGACGCCGTGCTGCCCGGGGATGTCGAGGATCGTCCCTTTGCCGCGGCCGCCGGCGTGGATCTGGGCCTTGACCACGGCCAGGTCGCTGGCG
>CAYGZI010000664.1:0-3291 GCA_964354245.1 uncultured Planctomycetaceae bacterium | reverse complement strand
TCGACGAGTGGAAGGAGCTGGATCAGGGGGTGGGCGAGGCGGCGGAGCGGCTCAAGATCGCCGCCAAGCGAACCGGCCGCGCCGAGCTGGGCGACCTGGCCGCGCAGATCGACGAGGCCCGGATCAAGCGGGACGTCTCCGCGGTGAAGGGCCTGGCGGCACAACTGGCCGCCTCGGTCCGGCCCAACGCCGTCTCCGATCTGAAGGATTGCGCGGCGCCGCTCAAAGACGGGGCCGAAACGCTGGCGAAGCTCGCCGGCCAGATCGGCCAACTCGCCAAACAGAACCCGTCCGGGAACCTCGAGGACCTGGCCGACTACGTGGGAAAACTTGCCGCCGAGCTGCGATCGGCTGCCGCGTGGCTCGCCGGCCCGCCCCAAACGACCGACCCGCGCAAGCTCGCCGCCGAGCTGGAGCCCTTCACGCTTCGATTTGCGGTGTTGACCGTCCGGGTCAGACGACTCGCCGAGGACCTGGACTACTTCGCGACGCTCGGCGCGCTGCACTTCCTGCCCGCCGACCGGAGCGCCGTGCGCGAGGCCATCCTCATGCGCGACCTGTCCCGCTGGGCCCGGGGAGAGGAGGCCGATGACGTGAGCCGGGCCAAGCATCTCTTCGATTGGGTCGTGCGCAACGTCCAACTCGAGCCGGACAAGGAGGCGCGGGGCGACCGGTCCGGCCCGCGATTCCTGAAGCGGCCGTGGGAGACTTTGATCTGGGGCGCGGGAACGGCGACGGACCGGGCGTGGGTCTTCATCCTGCTTGCGCGCCAGCAAGGGCTGGACGCCGCCGTGCTGGCCCTGGAAGACCCGGCAGACCCGGCGCAGGGGCGTTTGCGGCCGTGGACGGTGGCGGTGCTCAGCGAGAACCATCTGTACCTGTTCGACCCGTATCTCGGATTGCCGATCCCCGGGCCGGGCGGGGTGAAGCTGGATGCGTCGGGACAGTTGGACGTGCGGCCGGCGACGCTGGCCATGGTCCTCGGGGACGAGCGGGTTCTGCGTCAAATGGATCTCGACCAGCTCTCTCCATACCGGGTCAAGGCGTCGGACTTGAAGAGGGTGGTGGCTTTGGTGGAGGGATCGCCGGCATACGCGGCGCAGCGGATGCGGCTGATCGAATCGCGGCTGGTGGGCGGGGACCGCCTCGTGCTGTCGGCGGCTCCCGCGGCGCAGGCGGAGCGGCTGAAGACGTGCGTCGGCATCGCGGACGTCCGGCTGTGGTCCTTGCCCTACGAGACGCTCTTCCAGCGGAGCCAAGGCGGCGACGAGACCATCCGGCAGGCCGGAGCGCTTCTCCAGCTCATCTCCTCGGGATCGCTGTGGAAGGGCCGCGTGCGCCATTTGGAGGGAAAGTTCACCGGCGACTCCAATGCCGTGCAGTTCTACGGAAAGGCGCGGCTTTCCGACCGCGAGATCGAGAGTCTCTCGGGCGCAGCAAAGCTGCAGGAGGGGCGCTTGGACAAGTCCGGCTCCGCGCGCGACGCCGAGATGGTCGCGGCCTCAATCGCCGGTCTGAAGGCCATCGCGGTGCTGGCCAGGCAAGACGCCAGCTACTGGCTGGGGTTGGCTGCCTTCGAACAAGGCAAGTACGACATGGCGAGCGACTACTTCAGCGTCAGGACGCTGGCAGCCTACCCCGACGGCCCCTGGACGCCCGGGGCGAAATACAATCTGGGCCGAGTCTACGAAACCCAGAAGAACTACCTCCAGGCAATCCAGCAATACCGCGGCACCGCGGGGTCGGCCCAGTCCTATGGCGACCAGTTGCGGGCCCAATGGCTGGAGAAACTGACGGCTGCCGAATTGCCGGGGCTCCCGGGCCTGCCCAAGGAGAAGGAGGCCCCCAAGGAAGAAGGCCCATCCAAGCCGGGACCTTCCGAGAAGGAGAAGCCCGGCACCGGAGAGCTGCCCAAGCTGCCGGGCCTGCCCAGAGAGAAGGAACCACCCACGGGGGCCGAGAAGACTCCATCTAAGTAGGTAGTTCTAGACTATCCAATCAGGTGGTGTTGCAGCCTCGATGCCCTTGTACCCTCTAGGAGGATGGGATAGCATTATTGGTTTCGGCACCCCGTCGATGCCCTGACGGGGCGCGTTTGGGTCGTTCAGCACACGAGTTCCCCCCGGGCGGAGGGGTAAAGGACAGGCGGGAAATGAAAGACGGAATCCATCCCAAGTACGTGGAAACCAAGGTGACTTGCGGCTGCGGAAACACCTTTACGACCCGCAGCACGAAGCCGGAGCTGCGGGTGGACATCTGCAACGCGTGTCACCCGTTCTACACGGGGAAACTGAAGTACGTCGACACGGCAGGCCGGATCGAGCGGTTCCGGACCAAGTTCGCCGCCACCGGTTATCTCAGCGCCCAGCGCGGCAAGGACAAGGAAGTGGAAAAGGAGAAGGCCGCGGAGGCAGCGGCTGAGGGAAAGGATGAAGGATGAGGGATGAGGGATGAGGGAAGAGGGGAAATGACCAAGCACGAATGACCAATGATGTTGTTCTCCTTTTGTCGTCGGGCCTTGGTTATCTCCTTTCATCCCTCATCCTTCATCCCTCATCCTTTCCCGAGAGTCCATGCGCAAGCTCCTCGACGCGAAACTCGCACGCTTCGAACAACTGGAACGCCAGCTTCTTGACCCGGAGGTGCTGGCGTCCCCTGCCAGGCTCTCGGCCGTCGCCCGCGAACACGGCACTCTGGCCAAGGTGGCCACGAAGTTCCGCCGGTTCAAGCACCTGAACGCCCAGATCGCCGAAGCCGTGGACCTGGCCCGGAGCAGCGATCCCGACATGCGCCAACTGGCCGAGGCCGAACTCCCCAAGCTCAAAGAGGACCGCGAAAAGCTCTGGCCGGAGCTGCTGGACCTGACCGTCGGCGGCGAGGACGCCGGGCGCAACCGTTGCGTCATGGAACTCCGCGCCGGCACCGGCGGCGAGGAAGCCGCACTGTTTGCCCGCGACCTCTACGGCATGTACCGCCGCTACGCGGAGAGCCGCGGCTGGAAGGTGGAGATCCTCAGCATGAACCCCACCGAGCTCGGCGGGTTCAAGGAAATCTACCTCGGAATCGAGGGCGACGGGGCCTACCGCCAGCTCCGCCACGAAAGCGGCGGCCACCGCGTGCAGCGCGTCCCCGAAACCGAGGCCAAAGGCCGCATCCACACCTCGGCCGCCACCGTGGCCGTGCTGCCCGAGCCCGAAGACGTCGAAATCGAGCTCAAGCCCGAGGATTACCGCGTGGACCGCTTCACTGCCAGCGGCCCGGGCGGGCAGCACGTCAACAAGACCGCCTCGG
>CAYGZI010000663.1:0-3307 GCA_964354245.1 uncultured Planctomycetaceae bacterium | reverse complement strand
CTGCCGCACTGGGTCCGCCGCCCGGCCTCGCGCGCGGCCTGCACCGCGGGAAGCAAGAGCGCAATCAAAATGCCGATGATGGCAATGACCACAAGCAGCTCGACCAACGTGAAGGCTGCACGCGGCGAGCGCCCGTTCCGCGTGTTGTTGCGGCCACGATACTGCATGAGTGACTCCTTCGAGAAAACAGGGAGCCGCGACCGACAAGCTCACGTCGCGCCCCGCGACCACGCTAGGATCCGATGTTCAATCTGGCCGAGACTCAAGGATGTGCCTTCTATTCAACACACCCACCCCGCCACTAGTGTACAAGCCGCCTACCGATTCTGCAATAAGCAGAGCGGAAGCATTTCCGCTTTTTTCTGCCGGGCGTCGGATCTGGCTATCGGGGGATGGCGCGATACCGCCGTGGTGGCATTTCGATTCGCGGGCCGAAAACCCGAGGTCGGCCGCAGGGTGAGGGCCGGGAACCCAACCGGCGACCGCCAATAGCGGGGTGAAAGAGGAGGCTGGAGTCTGGAGAGCGGAGTCTGGAGACTAAAGTGCTGCATGATCTCGAGCAGAGAGGAGGTCAATCCGTCCTTTAGCCGCCCAACGGCGGTAGTCGGTAGCCAGGGGCTGACGCCCTCGTTGTTACGTACAAGTCGCGTCTCGGCGTGAGACGCTGGTGTCAAGGAGGGCCGTTTACGGCTCTTGGGTTCTTAAAGGCCCGGCGTTCACGCCGGGCTCGGTAGCGACGGAAACAGTTTGCGTCTCAGAAGCCTCGTTTACGAGGCTTTGCCATCTTGTCGGCTTTAGCCGCTTGGTGCGACGATGGCTGAAGCCGTTGGACTTGAAGCCCCATGAATGGGGCTCAGAGTAGCGATATGCGCGGTAGTTGGCGACTCCCGACCCGGCGTGAACGCCGGGCCTCCAACGAACAAGGGTCGTGAACGACCCTGAACTTGTGCGTAACAACGAGGGCTGACGCCCCTGGCTATTGACTCTCACCCCTTCGGGCTTAAGAGGGGAGTCCCTGAATCACGCAACGCTATTGAGAGGCGTCTCCAGCCTCCAGCCTCTCCTCACAGCCCCGCCCGCTTGTTGTCCACAGCCAGCCCGTCTGCACTCAGGATCAGCCGGTCCCAGACCGCCCAGAGCGTCCGGCCGGGGTCGCCCCATTCGCCCGACGTCTCGATGAAGTTGCTGACGAAGTGGATGCTGGCGTCGGCCAGGGCGAGATTGACGCCGCCGGGGTGCAAGCTCCGCACGGTCTGTTGCCAACTGCAGTAGCTGCCCATGGTCATGCACTCCCTTTGGACCTCGCCCACGTCGTAAGTCCACTTATCCCCGCCTAAGACGTCGTCGGCGTACGCGCCGCAGAAGTTCGGCCCGTTGTCGTCGCCGTTGGAGCCGTAGCGGGCCAGACCGCTCGCGCAAGTGCCCCCCATGGCCCACGTGCCGCGGCGGTCCTGAGGCGATATGCCCGCGCGGATCTCGCCGACCAAGATCGTGTACGCCGTGCCGTCCGTGATGCCGGCCAGCGAGATCTCAGCATCGTTCGGGCCCATCACGCCGCGCCACTTGGGGTCCTTCCAAAAGCGGGACTTGCCATCCCACAAGCCGTCGTTGGGGTCTCCCTGGTAGCAGGAGACTCCGCCCGATGCGCCCCAGCTATTGCCGGTGTAGGCGCCTCCGGCGTTGCAGGCGACGTTGCCCCGCGCCCAGTTGCCGCCCTCACCGGCCTCAGTTCCCTGGAAGGGGATCCGGTTGTTCTTGTTGTCCGACGGGCAGAGGATCGACGAAATCGTCGCGCTACGTCCTCCGTCGCCGAACTTCGGCCGTGGGACCCAAGTCCCCGAAACAGGATCCAGATCGCACCCGTTCTCGTTGAGGGGACCGGAAATGGGAGCTGCAAAGTTGAAGCTCTCGAAGATCGGCCGCTGGTCCATCTGGGGCAGGATCAGGATGATCCAGTTGGGCCGGCAGGTGCGGATCGCATGGGGAAATTCGCCCGCATCGTAAACGAATCCCGGAGGAAAAATCCCGTGCGTCTGCTCGTAGTTCAAGAGGGCCAGCGCGGTCTGGTGCATGTTGCTGCCGCACTGGGTCCGCCGCCCGGCCTCGCGCGCGGCCTGCACCGCGGGAAGCAGGAGGGCAATCAGAATGCCGATAATGGCGATGACCACGAGCAGCTCGACCAACGTGAAGGCAGCCCGCGGCCTGCGCACGTTCCGCAAGTTCTTGCGACCGTGATTCTGCATGGAAGACTCCTCCGAGAGGCCAGGCAGCGAGGAGCCGGCGAGGAAATCTCGTCGTGCCCCCGAACTGCACAACGACCGATCGCTCAATCAGGTCAGAACCGACAGATGGGCCGCGTTCCCCCGACACACATACCCGCACCCCGAAAAGCGCCCACCGGGCCGTTAGTATACACAGTGCCGCTGGGCGCCGCAACAGCCTGCCGGGCGGGTTTTGGCGACTACTCCGAGATTTCCACCCTTCCTCGCGTGCCTCTCATGGAGGGTGCCGGCGATACACGATGCCCCCTTCGCCAGGGCGGGGACTGGAGTCCGGAGTCTGGAGGCAGTAAGCGCCTCCAGTCTCCAGACTCCAGGCTTCCCTCACAGCCCTGCCTTCTTGTTGTCCACCGGCCGTCCGTCCGAGCTGCAGATCAGCCGGTCCCAGACCGCCCAGTTCGTCCGGTTGGGATCGCCGAAGTCCCCGGCGGTCTCGATCGAGTTGCTGATGAAATGAGCGCTGGCATCGGCCATCACCATATTCACTCCACCCGGGTGCAGGCTCCGCGTGGTGGCTTGGTTGCTGTAGCTGGCTGTGTGACAACCCATGCACTCGTAGTCCGCGATCTCGGTGGTGTAGAACTGGGCACATCCCATGACGTCGTCCGGGTCGGGGTCAGTACAGGCGTTCGGCGCGCCGGAATCCCACGCGCCGCCGTACCCGACCAACATGCTCGACACGGCCCCCAGGGCCCAGGTGCCGCGGCGGTCCAAAGGCGACACGCCCGCCCGCATCTCGCCAATCAGGAACGTGGACGCGGTGCCGTCCGTGATGCCGGCCACCGACATCACGCAATCGTTCGGACCGAAGACCCCCCGCGAATTGGTACGCTTCCATCCGCCGGACATCGCGTCCCATAGTCCGTAGGCGTCGCCGAATCCCAGCAACCCGTTGCCGCAGTTGACGGCGACGTTCCCCCGCGCCCAGTTGCCGGGCTCGCCGGCCTCGGTCCCCTGAAACGGGATCCGGTTGTTCTTGTTGTCCGACGGGCAGAGGATCGACGGGATCACCGCGCTGCGTCCACCAT
>CAYGZI010000662.1:0-3322 GCA_964354245.1 uncultured Planctomycetaceae bacterium | reverse complement strand
CCCCCCGCCCCCAGCCCCTGCGTCTCCAGCCCCCGGCCGGCTCCATCCCCAGGACGAGCCGCGCCACGCGCCCGGCCGCGGCCGTCTCGATGTCGTCCGGGACGTTCTGGCCGTTGGTCAGGTAACTCAGCGGCAGCTTCGCCGAGCGGACCAGCGGCAGCAGGTTCCCCAGGCTGCTGGCCTCGTCGAGCTTGCTCAGAATGAGCCGGGTCGTGCCTACCGCGGCAAAGCGCTGGGCGGTCTGCTCCAGCGTCCGTGCAGCGGTCACGGCGCTCAGAACCAAATGAACCTCGTCGGCGCCGGCCTCGGTCAGGAACGCCTTCAGCTCGCGGATCTTGATGTCGTCCTTGGGGCTCCGGCCGGCGGTGTCCAGCAGGATCAAGTCCTGTCCGCGCATCCGCCGCACCGCGTCCCGCATCTCTCGCGGCGACGAGACGACCTGCATGGGCAAATCGATGATCTCGGCGTAGGTCCGCAGTTGCTCCACGGCTGCGATGCGGTAAGTATCGACGGTGATCAGCCCGACGTTGTGCTTCTGCTTGAGCCGATAGTGGGCGGCGAGCTTGGCGATCGTGGTGGTCTTGCCCACGCCCGTCGGCCCGACCAAAGCGACCAGGCGCGATCGCCCCGGCGCGACCGCGATCGCCCCGGCAATGGGGAGTTCGCCCTCGATCATGCGGGCGACGCGGGCCTTGATGAGCATGCGGTCGGCCAACTCCTCGTTGGATGCCTCGTTGCGGACGCGCTCGACCAGCTCGCGGGCCACGTCTTCGTTCAGGTCGGCCTCGATCAGGTCCGTGAAGAGCTGGAAGAGGGTTTCGGGCAGGTCGCGGTGTTTGCCGTGCTGGCCTTGCCGGCAGAGTTCCTTGAGCATGGACTGCAGGTCGGTGAGTTGGCCTTTGACGTCCTCCGGAAACGGCCAGGCGGGCGAGGCCGGCGCGAAACGGGCCAACGGCGCGGGCGACTCCGCGGCCGCGAGGGCCTTGGACGCCACCGTTTCCGAGGATTCTGCGAAGCGGCTCGGCACGTTCACCGCCGCGGAGGCCGTGACTTCGATCTGACGCACGCCCCGCAGCCGGCTCCACCAGCGGTCGGCCGGGACCTCCCGGGTGTGCAAGACCGCGGCATTCGGGCCCAACTCGCGCCGGACCATGGCCAGGGCTTCGTGCATCGTCGCTGCGCGGTAGGTTTGGATGTCCATGGGAATACAGTAGGCAGTAGGCAGTAGTGAGTAACAGGCAGAGAAAGGGTTAGTCCTTGGGCGAAAGCGACCTTGCCAGGCCATTGACCAGCCGTCCGATCTCCGCCGCGATTTGCATCAGATTACGCCTTGTTTCGCTATCAAGATATCGGAGGCGCTCAGCAATGAGGATCTGCGTTTCTGCTTCACGCAGAGACCCATACGCCATGGAAAGGAACCTCCGATAGTCCGGCTTCGAATCTCGACCTTGGCCTTCCGCGATGTTCGACGGGACTGAAACCGCGGCGCGACGCAGTTGCGCGGTCAGACCATAGACCTCTTCTTTGGGAAAAGACGCCGTGGCCCGGTAGACCGTTTCAACAAAATCCATGGCCTTCTGCCAGACAATCAAGTCAGTGTAATTCCTTGAGGCCATGGCGTGTTCCCGTCTGACTCGTCGTATCGGCGACCGGCGCCGCACTCTCCTCTGCCTACTGCCTACTGCCTACTGCCTACTGCTTCGCGTCGGCCACCATGGCCACGGATTCGATCTTGGTGTCGCGGGTGATCTCGTTGTAGCTCAGCACGATGAGGTTCGGCAGGTGCGCGGCGGTCATCTGTTTCAGGGCTGCACGGATCTGCGGGCTCACGAGCACGATGGGCGGATGGTTGGCGCGAGTGAGCCTCTCGAGTTCGGCGGCGATTGCGCGGCAGGTGGCTTCGATCGCCTGCGGCGACGTGCGGAGAAACAAGCCGCGGTCGGTGTGCTCGAAGCCGGCGCGCACCCGGTCCTCCATCGCCGGGTCGAGCGTGATCACGTGCAGCCGGCCTTGGGCGTCGCGGTACTTGGTCGAGATGGTCCGGGCCAGCCGGGCGCGGACCAGCTCGCTGAGCAGCACGGCGTCTTTGCTCCGCGGGGCGTAGTCGCCGAGGGTCTCCAGGATGGCGGCCAGGTTGCGGATCGGCACCTGCTCGCGCAGCAGCATTTGCAGGACCTGCTGCACCTCGGCGAGCTTCATCTGGCCGGGGATCAGCTCCTCGACGACCGCCGGCGAGGTCTTCTTCAGCTCGTCGATGAGGTGCTTGGCGGCGTCGCGGGTGAGGATCTCGTCGGCGTGCTTGCGGATGACCTCCGTCAGGTGCGTGGCGATGACCGCGCCGGGCTCGACCACCGTGTAGCCGCACATCTCGGCCTCCTCGCGGACCGCGGGCTGGATCCACAAGGCGGGCGTGCCGAACGCCGGCTCGTTGGTCGGCGTGCCCGGCACCTGCCCGGTCGTCATGCCCGAGTCCATCGCCAAGAGCGCGCCGGGCTGGATCGTCCCGGTGGCGACCGGCATGTCGGCGATCTTGATGCGGTATTGGTGCTGATCGAGCTGGAAGCTGTCGCGGATGCGGACTTTGGGGAGGACGATGCCCAGCTCGGCGGCCACGTTCTGGCGGATGCGGTGAATCCGTTCCAAGAGATCGCCGCCGCGGTTGGGGTCGGCCAGGCGGATCAGCCCCACGCCGATCTCCACTTCCATCGGGTCCACGAGCAAGTAGTCTTCCACGCGCTCGGCGGCCGGCTTGGCCGACTCGGCCTTCTTCTTGGCCTCGTCGTCGGCTTTCCCTTGGGCCGTTCTCCGCGTGAGCGTCGCCGCCAGCCCGGCACAGCCGGAGCCCAGGAGCACGAGCGGAATCGTCGGCAGATTGGTGAACACGAGGATCCCGAGGAAGCCGCTCGCCACGGCCAACGCCTGGGGACGGGAGAACAATTGCCTCAGGAACTCGGTCGGTAGGTTGACGTCGCTGCTGCTTCGCGTGACCAGCAGTCCGGCCGCCAGGGAGATCAAAAACGCTGGGACCTGGCTGGCCAGGCCGTCGCCGATGGTGAGCTTGGTGTAGAGCGACGCGGCGTCCTTGAGCCCCATGCCGAACTCGAGCACCCCGATAAACAGGCCGCCGATGATGTTGATGAGGGTAATGATGATCGCGGCCACGGCGTCGCCGCGCACGAACTTGCTGGCACCGTCCATGGCCCCGAAGAAATCCGCCTGCCGCGTGATGTCTTGCCGGCGGCGCTGGGCCTCGTGCTCGTCGATGATCCCGGCGTTCAGGTCGGCGTCGATGGCCATCTGCTTGCCGGGCATGCCGTCCAAG
>CAYGZI010000661.1:0-3322 GCA_964354245.1 uncultured Planctomycetaceae bacterium | reverse complement strand
AACGCCAGACCGAACGCCGCGCTCTCGCCAAACAGTGTAACCGATCCCGGCCCGCGAGCAAGCCGCAACCCACGGGGCCGACACTGCAAATGCTCACCCAGTGTAACCGATCCCGGCCCGCGAGCAAGCCGCAACTGCGGGCTACTCCGGATCGGGGTCGAGTGAAGTGTAACCGATCCCGGCCCGCGAGCAAGCCGCAACGTCACAGATAACCACAAGACGATCTGGCGAAGTGTAACCGATCCCGGCCCGCGAGCAAGCCGCAACTGTCAGACGGTCAAAGTGAACTTGTGCGGTAGTGTAACCGATCCCGGCCCGCGAGCAAGCCGCAACGTGGGCGGAGACGGCGAGCCACTGTGGGCAAGTGTAACCGATCCCGGCCCGCGAGCAAGCCGCAACTCGCCACGTCGAACGACGCCAGTGGAATCGAGTGTAACCGATCCCGGCCCGCGAGCAAGCCGCAACCACAAATATGCGTGGTAAGGCGAGGACGTAGTGTAACCGATCCCGGCCCGCGAGCAAGCCGCAACTGCAACGCGCACGCGGCCCTGGTCGAGGCGAGTGTAACCGATCCCGGCCCGCGAGCAAGCCGCAACGGTGGGTCAACTCCCACGCGGCCCTGCTGGAGTGTAACCGATCCCGGCCCGCGAGCAAGCCGCAACGGGCTCATCATCGGCTTGGAGTCCGGCCGAGTGTAACCGATCCCGGCCCGCGAGCAAGCCGCAACTATCGGTTTTACGGCCATTGGGCAGAGCATAGTGTAACCGATCCCGGCCCGCGAGCAAGCCGCAACATTTCGCACATCGGGTAATCGCGGGACGTGAGTGTAACCGATCCCGGCCCGCGAGCAAGCCGCAACATTGCGGTATTCACGGCCGGCAAAATGTCTAGTGTAACCGATCCCGGCCCGCGAGCAAGCCGCAACGCAAGCAGTTGCCGGTTGCCGGTTGTCAGTTGTCCGCTAGGGTTGTCGATTGCCAGCGGATCGCCCGGCCGCTCGCGTCGTCGTTGTCGGGACGAAAAAGGGGACAGGCACCTCGGGGACTCGGAGCCAGTCCCCTTTCCAGCACTTCGCGGCCCAGGGCGTGGGCGGGGCGCCGCGGCGACTGGTGAAGGCCGCCAGCGGATGGCAGCCGTCGAGATTCATCCGGGATCTTCAACCACGGATGACACGGATTTCACGGATAATGGAGGGTATCAACGGGCGCTGCCGCCGGCTCCGCAATGATTGAGCCGGAAGCGATCCGCGTTTTCTCATCTTCATCCGTGATATCCGTGTGATCCGTGGTCCTATCGTCCGTCGGGAGGCGGTTCCACCCGATGTGGAGTCACACGTCCAGATTCCGCGCTTCCAGCGCGTGCTTCTCGATGAACTCCCGCCGCGGCTCGACCTTGTCGCCCATCAGGATGCGGAAGATGTCGTCGGCGGCGCCGGCGTCTTCCATGCGGACCCGCAGAAGCGTGCGGTTGGCCGGGTCGAGCGTGGTTTCGCGGAGCTCCTCGGCGTTCATCTCGCCGAGGCCCTTGAAGCGCGTGATGTGGAGCCCCTTCTCGCCCGCCGAGCGGATCGCCGCCAATAGCCCTCGAAGGTCCTCCAGACCCGTCACCGAGTCGCCGCGGCGGAGCTTGTAGCGGGGCTCCTCGATGCCCGTGCGGTCCTCGGGGATGAGGCTGTCGAGGTCGAAGCCCATGGCCCGCAGCTCGGCGAGGTGGCTGTTGATGGAGCGGACCTCGTGGAGCTCGACGATGTGGAGGCGGGAAGCGGGGTGGCCGTCGCCCTCGCCGTTGCCTTCGCCGGGGGCAGGCTGGTCGGAGACCTGGAGTTCCTGGCCAGCGGCCTCTTCGCGCTGGGCGACGAAGTCGTCCAGGTCGCGGCGCGTGCTGAACCAGTGCTCCTCGTGGCCGAGGAAGACGTGGAAGACGGGCAGGCGGCCGGTGAGCGGGTCCTGGCGGGCCGCGTGGGCGCGGAGGCTGATGCCGCGGCGCTCCAGGGCCACCAGGGCGTCTTCCATCGAGGCCAGCGTGCGGCAGAGGCCGTGCATTTGCTCCGCCCGGATCACGCGGCCGTCGCCGGGCTCGAACTCGGCGTCGGCCATGCCCATCTCCAGAAGCTGCTCCTTCATCTCCTCCTCGGTCTGGACGTAGTAGCACTCCTTCTTGCGGCGGACGCGGAAGAGCGGCGGCTGGGCCACGTAGACGTAGCCCGCCCGGACCAGGTCGTACATCTGCCGGTAGAAGAAGGTCAAGAGCAGGGTGCGGATGTGGGAGCCGTCGACGTCGGCGTCGGTCATGATGATGATCTTGCCGTAGCGTCGCTTGGAGAGGTCCATCTCCTCGCCGATCCCGGAGCCGATCGCGGAGATGATGCTGCGGACCTCTTCGTTGGCGAGGACTTTGTCGTCGCGGGCCTTGTAGGCGTTGATGATCTTGCCGCGCAAGGGGAGGATGGCCTGGAACTCGCGGATGCGGCCGCCCTCGGCGCTGCCGCCGGCGGAATCGCCCTCGACCAGATAGAGCTCGCAGAGGTCGACTTCGCGGCTGGTGCAGTCGCGGAGCTTGCCGGGCAGGCCGCCGCCGGAGAGGGCCCCTTTGCGCTCGCGGACCAGGGCCCGGGCCTTGCGGGCGCTTTCGCGGGCCTCGGCGGCCACGAGGGCCTTTTGGATAATGATTCGGGCGGCCTTGGGGTTCTCCTCCAAGAAGCGGCCGAGGTGGTCGCCCACGGCCGAGGTCACGAGCCCCTCGATCTCGCTGTTGCCGAGCTTGGTCTTGGTCTGGCCTTCGAACTGCGGGCTGGGGATGCGGAGCGAGAGCACCGCGGTGAGCCCTTCGCGGAAATCGTCGCCGGTGGGCACCAGGTCCTTGAACAGGTCCTCGCGCTTGCCGTAGTTGTTGAGCGTGCGGGTCAAGGCGGCGCGGAAGCCGGAGAGGTGGGTGCCGCCCTCGGTGGTGTTGATGTTGTTGACGAAGGTGTGGACGTTTTCGGTGTATTCGCCGGTGTACTGCATGGCCACTTCGAGGCCGACGTCGTCGAACTGGCCGGAGAGGTAGATGATCTCGGGGTGGATCGGCTCGGCGGCGCGGTTGAGGTGCTCGACGAACTCGAGGATGCCGCGGTCGTACTTGAAGGCCTCGCCCGCGCCCGTGCGGTTGTCGCGGAAGACGACCTTAATGCCGCGGTTGAGGAAGGCCATCTCCTGGAGGCGCCGGTAGAGGATGCCGTACTGGAAGCTCGTGTTGGGAAAGATCAGCGGGTCCGGCTTGAACGTGGTCTTGGTGCCCACTCGGCCGGTGGTGCCGATGCGGCGGTCCGCGCCGGCGGGCT
>CAYGZI010000660.1:0-3329 GCA_964354245.1 uncultured Planctomycetaceae bacterium | reverse complement strand
CCGGTGGTCGCCACGACGTCTTCCTTGCCGAGGATGTCGCGCACGCCCACGCAAAGCTGCTGGTCGTTCTTGAAGCTGTGGAGGATCGGGTCGAGGTCTTCGGCGGCGCGGCACAGCTCGGCCAGGGTACGCTCGAGCGCATCGCGCGTCGGGAGCTTGTCCAGGACCAGGCTGTCCATGAGGCTGTCGATCATCCCCGGATTGCTGGTGAGGACGCCCGAGAGATAGGCGCTGTAGGCGCAGACCTCGACGTACAGGCGCAGCGACGGCGGATTGAAGCTGAAAAGCTCCCAGAGCACGCCCTTGCCGCCCAGCGAGTCGCTCACCATGTTGAGGCCGACCAGGGTGGAATCGGGGTCGGGCGTGGCCGCGATCGCCCGCAGCAGCTCCGGGGCAATCGACGCCAGAAAATGCCGGCAGCGCCGCGTGGAAAGGAACCCGATCTTCTCCTCCCCGAGCGACATCAGGTTGCGGTAGGCCTGTTTGCCGTCGCGGAAGCGGTACTTGCCGAGCACCTGCCCGATGCGCTCCTCTGGCGGGTCGGGATCGAGCACGAGGTCCACTTCGGCCTCGGTCTCCGGCTCGTCGCCGAAGGCGTCGTGCAGCAGATGGTCCAGGATGCGGCGGTTCAGGTCGGTGCGCACGCCGTAGTCGGCCTCGAAGGCGGCCAGGGCCGTGCGCTCCGGCCCGTCCGCGTAGCCCATGCGCATCGCCAGCTTGCGCATCTCGTCGGGCTGTCCGGGAAGGAGGTGGGTTTGCAGGTCGAACATGATCTGCAAGCGGTGCTCGATCTTGCGGAGAAAGCTGTAGTTCTCTTCCAGGATCGTCCGCTCCTGGCTTTGCAGGCAGCCGACTTTCTCCAAGTGGGCCAGGGCCTCCAGGGTGTTGCCGGTGCGCAGGGCGGGCAAGTCGCCGCCGTTGAGGAGCTGGAGAAACTGGATCGCGAACTCGATGTCGCGGATGCCGCCGCGCCCGGTCTTCACGTTGCGGACCTCGCCGCCCTCGCGGTGCGTCGCTTGCTCGATCCGCCGCTTCAGCGCCCGGATGCCGCTGATGTCCGCCCGGCTCAGGTAGCGGCCATAGATCCAGGGGGTCAGCTTCCGGAGGAACTCGGCTCCGAGAGCGTGATCGCCTGCGACGGGGCGGGCCTTGATGTACGCCTGACGCTCCCACGTGCGCCCGCGCGTATCGTAGTAGCCCAGCGAGCCCTCAACGCTCTGCACGATCGAGCCGCGCTGGCCCTCGGGCCGCAGGCGGAGATCGACGCGATAGGCCGCGCCCAACTCGGTCTGCGCGGCGAGCAGGCCGACGAACTCCCGCGCCAGCCGGTCGAAGAACTCGACGTTGCCCGTGCGCCGCTTGCCGTCCGTCTGCCCGTCTTCATCGTAAAGGAAGATGAGGTCGATGTCGCTGGAGTAGTTCAGTTCCACGCCGCCGAGCTTGCCCATTCCCAGGACGACGAATCGGGCGGGGACGCCGTCGGGCCCGCGGGGAGTGCCACGTTGCGACTGATGCTTATTCCATGCGGCAGTCAAGGCGGCTTCCAGGATCGCGTCGGCCAGGTAGGAAATCTGCGTGGTGACGGTCTTGAGGCTGTGTTCACGGATGATGTCGCCGTAGGCGATCCGCAGCATCTCGCGGTGCTTGAACCGCCGCAGGGCCCGCAGCACCGAAGGCTCGTGGTCCAGGGCCGAGACCTCGCTGGCGATGTCCTCGACGAGGGCCTGCCGCGAAAAAGGCTGCCCTTCGGTCAGGCGCAACAGGTCGAAGCTCTCCGGGTCCGCCACCAACAGGTCGCTCAGGTGCTGGCTCGTGGACACGATTTGCAGGAGCGTCGGCAAGGCCCCGCGATCGCGCTGGAAGAGCGTGCCCACGGCCAACGGGTTGCGGGCCGCGGCCACGAAACGGCCGAGGTTGTTCAGGGCCATGTCCGGGTCGGCGCAGGCAGAGGCGTAGTCGGCAAACTGGTCGCAGATTCCGCCCAAGAGATCGAGGGTCATTCCGCTGGTGGCCATCTCGACCAGGTTGGCGTGCCCGCGCCGCACGTCCGCCACGCCCAGCGGGCGCAGCCATTGGCCAGCGGCATCCGGATCGTCCAGGAGTCGGCGGAGGTCAGGGGGCATGGGGGAGGAAGTAGGCGGTAGGCGGTAGGCAGTAGGCAGTAGGCAGTAGGCAGTAGGCAGTAGGCAGTAGGCAGAGTCTATTCACTGGGCCTTAAGCTGTTTGGAACGGGTCGGATCAGCGGCGGGCGGACGCCGTTTGGACACAGCCGACGGTTGTCCCCACCACCTTGTTGTCCGGGTTTGGAACTCAAATGCCTGAATCTGTACTTCCTGAGCGTAGCGGCTCAAATACGATGTCGTCATCCTCCAGCCATCACTGTTCTTCCGTTTGGGGAAAAGCTTTAGCAGCCGAGCCATCGGGAGTATGAACGCCCGTATGGTGTCTCCCGCATCGACGACAATTGCGAAGTAAGGATCGCACCCGAAAGCGGCACACGCGGCCTTGGCCTTGCCGAAGTCGCCGTGTGGGAGAGAGACGTCTGTCTTCTCCTTTCCTTCGTTTCGGCTACGACCCTTGACGGATATGCCCATCAGTTCGTTCGTCTGGGGGTTGCGGGCGATGATGTCGATGCCAGTGTGGTCAACGCGAGCGCATTCGAACCCGTACTTGGAGAGCCAGTAGAGCACGAGTGCCTCCGCAAAGTCGCCGGTGATCTTCGAATGCCTGCTGCTCTTGCTGACTCTCATATTGTTCTCCGACCAACGGTCCACTGTACACGTACGTCCGGCGGGCATCAAACGCACTTCGATCCCTGTGCCACGCCCGTCGCGCTATGAGCGCCTGCTGAGCGCGATGATCGTGGGGCAAGCCCCGCCGCTTCACTCCCCACTGCCCACTGCCGTCTGCCTACTGCCTACTTCTTTCCCAAACATCGTAAACGCCCCCGTCCCGACAATCTCCACCGGCACGATCCGGCCGATCAGCTCCGGCGGGCCGTCGAAGACCACGATCCGGTCGCAGACCGTCCGGCCGGAGAGTTGCACGCTCGCGCCTTCCTGGGCGTGCTTCTTGCTCGTCTTGCTCGGGCCCTCGACGAGGAGTTCCACGGTACGGCCCAGAAAGGGCCTGTTCTCCTCTTCGCTGATCGCGTCCTGGAGGGCCAGCAGTTCGTTGTTTCGCCGCCGCTTGACCTCCTCGGGCATAAGGACGCGGCCGCCGTCCTTGCTTATCCGGCCCCAGTAGGCTGGCCAGACCATGCGATACGGCCGGATCATATAAGGAGACCGGACCCAACGTCCTCCCTCCAAGCGTGCTCCCTCGACGTC
>CAYGZI010000659.1:0-3344 GCA_964354245.1 uncultured Planctomycetaceae bacterium | reverse complement strand
AACCCCGAACCCTGAACCCCGAACCCTGAACCCCGAACCCTGAACCCTGAACCCTGAACCCTCAAAATCGGCCTAACCGGCAGACTTGATGAGGAGAATCCGTTTCAACCGGCAAAGATTGCCAAAGTGACATGCCCCAAGCGGTCGATACCACAACCATCACCTCGGCCCGCGGGAGCGTGTTGGCAGGGGTTGCCCGTCAGGCAGAAGGACCCGCAGGGAGACAAGCCGGCAGTTCAGCACGTTCCCAGGGGGGGAAAACAGTCCGGGCCCGGCCCGCCGCGGTGGGCCACCCGGACTGTTATGTTTCTTGCGGGGCGTAGATCGCCACGCAGTTGGGCGTTTCCCATAGCCGGACCTCCACGACCGGAAACCCCAGACGCACGGCGTGCTCGAAAATCAGCCGGGCGATGTTCTCCGCCGTCGGATTGGCGTCCATCAGGTACACGGGCTCGCCGAGTTGGGCAAGCAGCGGGACTGCCGGGTCGTCGCGATGAAGGATCATCCGGTGGTCCAAATGCTCGTCGATCCAAAGGCGCAGCGCCTGCTTGATGTCGCCAAAATCGAGGACCATCCCCCGCTCGTCGAGCCCCGATGCCTCGATGGTCACGAGCACTTTGCCGTTGTGGCCGTGCAGGTGGCGGCACTTTCCCGCGTAGTTCAAAAGACGGTGGCCGTAGCAGAACTCGATCTGGCGGGCGACGCGGAACATAGGGTTCAGGGTTCGGGGTTCAGGGTCGGCAAAAGCGGAGAGCGGAAAGCGGAAAGCCGACCTCGCTAACCTTCCGCTTTCCGCTGTCCGCTTTCCGCTTTTTTGTATCGCGTCGGGTCGGGCCGCTCGACCGACCGGAACGCGGTCCGTCGCTCGGCGCACTTGTTGCACTGCCCGCAGTGCAGGCCGCGGATCGGGGCAATGCACGAGAAAGTCAGTTCCAGCGGCAGCCCGGCCGCCCGCTTCATCACTTCGCGCTTCGTCAATGCGGCAAACGGCCTCGCGATCCGAAGCCCCCCGCCGACGGCGTGGTTCAGCAAGTCTTGGAACTCGGCAAAGAAGGCCGGCGTGGCGTCGGCAAACGGGTTCGATGCCAGCACGCCCAAAGCCACTTCGTCCACGCCGTGCATCCGGCACCACATCGCCGCCTTGACCAACAACAGCAGGTTCCGGCCCGGCAGGTAGACCGCCTCGTCCGGGCTCTCCGCGCCGGGGGCATCCCGGCCCGTCACACTCCAGTGGTCTGCATAGAGATCGGCCACGGGCAAGTCCAGCGCCACCAGGGGCAACAACCGGGTGCCATCGGGCCTCACCGCCTCCAGGAAGCGACGGACGGCCCGCAGCTCCGCCTTCTCCCAAAACAGTCCGGACCGGACGTAGATCGGCTGCACGCGGCGCTGCGGAGCGGTTCGCTTTGCCCCCGGCGCCGGGCGAAGCAGGTCGGCCAGGAGGATCGAGCTATCTAATCCGCCGCTGACGAGAACAGCAACCGTCGCGTTAGAGGACCTCGACTGCATTTGTGCCGATTCGCCGCTGGAGCCGCCCGTTCCGCTCGTCATTCTCACCGCGGTGTGCCACTGCTTGCCGCAAGGCAAGCGGTGTTGCCAGTCAGACTTCCGAAGCCCGCGGAACTTCGGAAGTCTGCTTGCCGGACGGCTTCCGGCGAAGCCGTGGGACACTGCGGATTCTAAGTCCTGGAGTGGTCTTGGACCAGCGTATCGCTGCACTCCACCCAAAAGTGGCATTCTTGGGGCGAACCTGACCTTGTGTGGGGGGCTTTGGGCCGGTAAACTCCCGCCGCTTCCTTGCCCCCCTAGTTGGGAGTTTTTTGCTTGAAATGGAGACTGGGGCTTTTACAATGGATCTTCAGAGGCCCCAGCCTCCCGCACTTTTTTGACGCCGAAAGGTGGTTCCATGAGAGCGGTAGTCTTGGGGTCTCTGGTAGTGATCGGTTTTGTGATTGCGGCCGTCGCGGCGGTGCCAGACCGCCAGGATGGCTTACCCCCGCGGGGCGTTCCCATCCATTTTTATCCAAACGCGGCCAACAGTGATCTTATCGCCGTGTCGGCCAACGTCCGCGATCAGTACCAGCAGTTGACGGTCATCGAGCCGAAGCAGCGGAGAATCGCGGTCTACCACGTCGAATTCGCGACGGGTAAAATCGCCTTGCAGTCGGTCCGCAGCTTCGAGTTCGACCTGCAATTGAACCAGTTCAACACGAAGGACCCGTTGCCCGAGGAACTCAAAGCTCTCCTGGCGCCAAGATAAGAGACCTGCCCCATGCTCGAAAAAAGGTATTACTCGGTCGAAGAGGCCGCCCAGACCCTCGGCATCACGCCCGGCGAAGTCAATCTCCTGCGGGAAAGGCACGAATTGCACGGCTACCGCGACGGCGCGGCCTGGAAGTTCAAGGTCGAGGACGTCGACGCGCTGGCCAAGCAGCGGCGATTGCAGGAGAAGCTGGCCTCGGCCGAGGTCGGCGAGGACACGGGCGACGTGCTCCTCAGCGAGGTCGCCTTGGGAGGGTCCGACGCCGGGTCCTCGGGGACCGTGATCGGAGCGTCGGAAAAAGGGCCTCACGACAGCGATCTCCGCCTGGCCGACAGCGAGCTGAAGCTGGGCGACGAGAAGGCGCCCGCCGCGCCCGGCTCGGGCGCGGGCAAAGGGGCTGCGTCGGCAGGGGCGGGCGAACTCGGCATGTCGCTCGAACAAGACATCGTCCTGGACGAGAGCATCTCGCTGGACGACGAGCCCCAAGCCCCTCCCGTCAAGAAGCCGGCCGGCGACTCCGCGGTCGAGCTGGCCGCGGAGGGCAAGAAGCTCGACGACGACAACGTAGTGCTCGGCGGAAGCGGCACGGGGAGCGACATCACCATCGGGGGCGACAGCGGAATCTCCCTCGTCGATCCCACCGACAGCGGGCTGTCGCTGGAAGAGCCGTTGGAGTTGGACCGGGCCGAGGACGAGTCGCTGGAGCTCGGCGAGGACGACATGCTCACCTTCTCCGAAGAGGCCGACACCGACGCTCCGACGCAGCTCCGCGCCGACGAGGACTTCATGCTGACGCCGATGGAGGAGGCGCCGGAGGAGGAGTCGGAGAGCGGTTCCCAGGTGATCGCCCTGGACACGGAGCCGGCGCCGGAGTCGGCCCCCACGATGCTCGCCCCGGGTCGGGCCCCCGCGGCCGCGGCCATGCTGGACGAGGATTTCTCCGCGGCAGGGGACGCCGGTTTGGCGGCAGGCATGCCGATCGGCGGTCCCTTGACGGCGGCCCAGCCCGGACTGGCCGAAGCGGCTTCCGTCGCTGCGCCCGTGACCGAAGCGTTCCAGGAGGCCCCCTACACCGGTTTGA
>CAYGZI010000658.1:0-3344 GCA_964354245.1 uncultured Planctomycetaceae bacterium | reverse complement strand
CGTGGTCAAGGCCCTGGCCGACGGCGCCGACGGCGTGCTGATTGCCGGCTGCCATCCGGGCGATTGCCACTACCAGGAAGGGAACTTCAAGACCATGCGGCGCTATCCCATGCTTCTGAGGCTCTTGGATCAGTTCGGGATCGAGCCCGAGCGGGTCCGGCTCGAATGGGTCTCGGCCTCGGAGGGGGACCGCTTCGCCGCGGTGGTCAAGGAGCTGACCGAGACGGTCCGGGCCCTCGGGCCGCTCCACTGGAACGGAAAGAAGCTTCCGAAGGCAGTCGGAGAACTTGGCACGAGCTTCGAGGAGGCGGAGATCCATGGCTGATAAACCCAAAGTGGCGTTTTACTGGTGTGCCTCGTGCGGCGGCTGCGAGGAGACGATCGTCGACCTGCACGAAGACGTGCTTAAGGTCGTGGAGCTGGTCGATATCGCGCTGTGGCCGGTGGCTCTGGACTTCAAGCTCCAGCACGTCCAGGCCTGGAAGCCCGGCGAGGTCGCGGTGGCCTTCATCAACGGGGCCGTGCGGCTCTCGGAGCAGGAGGAATGGGTCAAGCTGCTCCGCGAAAAGTGCCCGATGGTGGTGGCCTTCGGCTCCTGCGCCCACCTGGGCGGGATTCCGGGACTGGCCAACGACAAGACTCGGGGGGAAATCCTGGCCAACAAGTACCTCCGCTCGCCCACGGTCGATAATCCGCAGGGAATCCTCCCGCAGGAGAAGTGCCGGGTGAACGGCTACGAGCTGGAATTGCCCGCCTTCTGGCGGGAGGTCAAGACGTTGGACCTGGTGATCGAGGTGGACTACTACCTGCCGGGCTGCCCGCCGCCGACGGAAACGGTGGCCGCCGCGGTCAACGCGATCCTCACGGGTGACCTTCCGCCCAAGGGCTCGGTGCTGGCCCCGGAGAAGTCGCTCTGCGAGGCCTGCCCCCGCAAGGACTCCAAGCCGGAAAAGCTCTCGATCGCGGGGTTCAAGCGGATTGCCACGAGCGCTCCGGACCCGGAGGAGTGTTTTCTGGCGCAAGGCTATCTCTGCATGGGCCCGGCGACGCGCTCGGGGTGCGGCGAGCGGTGCCTGCACGGGAACATGCCTTGCCGGGGCTGCTTCGGGCCCACGCCCGGCAGCCTCGATCAAGGGACCAAGATGCTCAGCACGATCTGCTCGGTGGGGGCGGCCAACACCGAGGAGACGGCCCGCGGTTTTGCCAATAGCCTGGCCGATCCGCTGGGGACGTTCTACCGGTTCAGCCTTCCCGCATCGTTGCTCGGGCACTCGCGACGTCAGGAGGAGTGACAAGATGGCCAAGAAGATCACCATCAATCCGATTACGCGGCTGGAAGGCCACGGCAAGATCGACATCTACCTGGACGACCAAGGGAACGTGGCCCGGACGTTCTTCCAGGTGCCGGAGCTTCGGGGCTTCGAGACGTTCTGTCTGGGGCGTCCGGCGGAAGAGATGGCCCGGATCACGCCGCGGATCTGCGGCGTTTGCCCCACGGCCCATCACATGGCCTCGACCAAGTGCCTGGACGACCTGTGGAAAGTCGATCCGCCGCCGGCGGCCAAGAAGCTCCGCGAGCTGGCCTACAGCACCTTCTTCGTCGAGGACCACTACATCCACTTCTTCTTCCTGGCGGCGCCGGACTTTGTGGTCGGGCCGATGGCCCCCGCCCCCGAGCGCAAC
Source organism: uncultured Planctomycetaceae bacterium (assembly GCA_964354245.1). Classification (GTDB taxonomy): domain Bacteria; phylum Planctomycetota; class Planctomycetia; order Pirellulales; family Thermoguttaceae; genus CAYGZI01. The sequence continues at coordinate 1,661 of CAYGZI010000658.1, read as the reverse complement.
ATCCTCGGCGTGATCGCCAAGGTGGGCCTGGACATCGCCGGCCAGGTGATCCGCGTGAGGCGCGAGTGCCGGCAGATGATGCAGACCATGATGGGCAAGGTGATCCATCCGGTCTTCGGCCTGCCGGGCGGCGTGTCGCGCGGGATCAGCGAGGAGGAGCGGCAGCAGTTCCTTTCCACCGCCAACTTCGCCGTCGAGTTCGCCCAGTTCGCGCTGAAACTCTTCGACGACGTGGTCCTGAAGAACAAGCAGTACGTGGACCTCATCCTCAGCGACGCCTACACCCACAAAACGTACTACATGGGGCTGGTCGACCGGAACAACAAGGTCAACTTCTACGACGGCCAGGTCCGCGTGGTGGACCCGTCGGGCAAGGAGGTGGCCAAGTTCCATCCGCGGCAATACCGCGAGTACATTGCCGAGCACGTGGAGCCGTGGAGCTACATCACCTTCCCGTACTTGAAGAAGGTGGGGTGGAAAGGGTTTGTGGACGGGCCGCAAAGCGGCATTTACCGCGTCTCTCCGCTGGCCCGCCTGAATGCGGCCGACGGCATGGCCACGCCGCTGGCCCAAGCGGCCTACGAGAAGATGTACGCGACCCTGGGCGGCAAGCCGGCCCATGCGACGCTGGCCTTCCACTGGGCCCGGCTGATCGAGGCCCTCTACGCAGCCGAGCGCATGAAGGAACTCCTCGAGGACCCGGAGATCACCAGCCCGGAAATCCGCACGGTCCCCACCGCAACGCCCGAAGAAGGCGTGGGCATCGTCGAGGCCCCGCGGGGGACGCTGATCCACAACTACTGGACGGACAAGGACGGGCTGCTTACCCGGGTCAACCTGATTGTGGCCACCAACCACAATGCCGCGCCGATCGCCATGTCGGTGGACAAGGCGGCCAAGGGGATGATCCGCGGCGGCGAGGTCTCCGAAGGCTTGCTCAATATGGTGGAGATGGCCTTCCGCGCTTATGACCCGTGCCACGCGTGCGCCACGCACTCCCTTCCCGGCAAGACCCCCTTGGTGATCTCGATCTACGACTCGCGCCGGGAGCTCGTGCGCGAGATTCGGCGGGACGGATAGCGTGTAGCACGGGCATGCTGACTGCGACGCCGGGACACAGGCTGGAAGCTCGTGTTGCCCCACAGAAGTAGCACTTCCCCGCCAACTCCTCACGCGACGGGACCGGCGTCCGGTTTCAAACCGTTGTCCCCCGGAACCAACACGTTGGCTGCTTCGTAGGAAGTATACGGACCTACACATCTCGTCGAATTCGAGCGGCAGTTCGCCGCAACCTCTTGCCCGCCAACGACTTGGCAAGCGAATTGCCATCAGGGCAACTTCCCCCTCCACGTCCCTTCCCGCACTTGCCCACTTACGGCGACATCCCCTCCGGGCCGCCCCGCGCAACGCCTCCCCCAGCCGCCACTTGCGCCGCCTCGCCCCGACGGCCGCTCGACGCAACCCCAAGTTGCCCTCAGGGCAATTGCCCCTGCGCGCCAGGGCAACTGTTCAGCGGCGCATTCCACCCGACGCGGGGTGATAGGGTGACTGGGTGACTTGGTGAGGGGGTGACAAGACGAGCGGGTGACCCGCGAGTGACAATCGCCCCCTTCATCCCCTTTGCACCTTTCACCCTTCTCACCCTCTCACCTGCTCACCCT
>CAYGZI010000657.1:0-3346 GCA_964354245.1 uncultured Planctomycetaceae bacterium | reverse complement strand
ACGACGTCGCCAGCGAGATGGTCGTCCCCCTGCTGCCGGACTTCCTCTTGAAATCCCTCGGCGGCTCCAAGGCATGGCTGGGGGCCGTTGAAGGCGCGGCCGACTCGGCCTCCAGCCTGGTAAAGCTCGGCGCGGGCGCCTGGTCGGACCGGGTCCACTCGCGCAAGTGGTTCGTGCTCCCCGGCTATGCCATTGCCGCGCTCGCTCGCCCGGTCATCGGGCTCTTGACGCTGCCTTGGCAGTTGATGGCCGTGCGGACCGCGGATCGCGTCGGCAAAGGGATCCGCACCTCCCCGCGCGACGCCATGATCGCCGATAGCACCGCGCCCGAGATGCGCGGCTGGGCCTTCGGCTTCCACCGGGCCATGGATCACCTGGGCGCGGTGATCGGGCCGCTCTTGGCTGCGGCGTTTCTCTTGTGGGTGTCGGCCGACCTGCGCACGCTCTTTCTGTGGACTTTGCTGCCGGGGCTGATGGTGGTGGGCCTGTTGGGGTTTGGGCTGCGCGAACAGGCCCGCGCCATCAACGTCGGCGCGAAACACGCATGGACCCTCAAGCCGTTCGGCTGGAGCTTCCGGCTCTACCTGCTGGCCTTGGTGGTCTTTACCCTGGGCAACTCCAGCGACATGTTCCTCCTGGTCCGGGCGGAAGAGATGGGAGTGGCGAGGGAGCTGCTGCCGCTCTTGTGGTGCGTTTTCCACGTGGCCAAGAGCGCGGGGAACGTGCTGGCGGGCCGGGCGGTGGACCGGCTCGGGCCGCGGCCGATGATCCTGGCCGGCTGGGTCGTTTATGCCGCGGTGTATCTGGCGTTTGCGGTGGTTTCGGCGGCCTGGCAGGTGTGGCTGCTGTTCCTGGTCTACGCCCTCTTCTATGCCCTGACGGAGCCCGCGGAGAAGACGCTGGTGGCCAATCTGGTGGGCGAAGAGCACCGGGGATTGGCCTACGGGTGGTATCACTTTGCGGTGGGGATTGCCACGCTCCCGGCGAGCCTGGTGTTTGGGTGGATTTACGACGCGTACGGACACGCGGCGGCCTTCGGATGGGGCGCCGCGCTGGCGACGGTATCGGCCGCGATGTTGCTGGCGATCCGCAGGCGGTGACGCAACGTAGCACAGGCTTCCAGCCTGTGCCTTGACGCCACGGGGCGCAAGAAAACCGCCGCGCAAGCGCGGCGGCTAAACGGGTTTGTAGGACGGATTGGCAATCCCTCCTACACGGTGCGATCGCGCCGGTCACTCGCCCTCTTTGGCCGGGGGCTGATCGGCCGCCGGGGGCGGCTCGGGCGGCTGGGTCTCGGGCGTCTCTCCGACCGCGGGGGCGCCGGCAGCGTCGCTCGTCACGTCGGGCAAGGGGGCGGGCTGCTGCTCGACCTCTTCCTCGGGGAGGACTTCGTCCATCTCGGTGGCGTCCACGTCGCGGCGCAGCAGCAGGTAGATGGCCGAGCCGGCGACCCAGATATAGCTGTAGAGGAAGCCGACGCCGAGGAACTTCACGCACTGCACCCAGAAGCGGATCAGCCAAGCGCCGGCCTTCTCGACGGGCCCCAGGGTCGGAGCCGCTTGGGCGACGGCCAGGACCTCTGTCTCCGTGCTGCCCCAACTGACGGCCCAGTAGGTGGCCCCGACGATCCCCTCAAAGAAGTTGGCCACCACAAGCCAACCGAGTGCCCCGATCAAAGCGGCCACGATGGCGTAAAACAGGTAGTTTAAGGGACGGTGATAAACGTAATCGTAGGTCCGGCCCACGGCGTCGAAGCTATCGACCCCTTCTGTGCTGAGGTTGGCCCAGAAGAGTGGCCAGCCGAAGACCAGCCCCAAGAGGAGCAAGGCCATGAGGAATCCGCCCAGAAGGGCCAGCGGCCAACCCAAGCCGGCCAGGAAGGTCCCGACTCCGCCCCAGTACAGCAGTAGCCCTCCGAGCGTCAGGGGGACCGCGATCAAGATGGCCCCAACCAGCGGAATCAGCGGGGCGGCGAAGTAGGAGAGGTATTTCGAGGCGGCGAAGTTTAGCGACCGGAACAACTTGGCCCGGTCGCCCGTGGCCAACTCGATGGAGGCTGCCCGGGAGATTGCCCCTCCGAAAAACGCCCACACCGCCAGGGCCCACAAGCCGCAAAGGAACAGGTAGGCCACCCAAACGATCCACCAGCCGACGTCCGTTGCCGTCGTCTCCTGTGCCTCCGCTGACCCGGCGTCCTGGCCCGCCGTTGCCGGCTTCACCCGCTCGGCGAGGTGATTGGCCTTCCAGTCGAACACGCCGCGGAAGGGCCGGCTGAGATGGTCCCAAGTGCTCCACAGGGGCTCCCAAGCGGTCCAGAACGGTCCCTGCCAACGTGCGAAGCTCCCCCAGTCCGGCCTGTTGGCACGCGTCAGGAGGGAAGGTCTGACGGCCGCATCCACTTCCCCCGTCAGCCCGCGCGGCACGTTGCCGAGTTCCTCGGTCACGGCCTTCCAGGGATAGGTGCCGTATCCTTCGGTCTGCTTGTTGATTTCGCCGTTAGCCGAGAAGATCAAGCCCAGGACCGCCCAACCGCCGATCGTGAAGAACATCCCCACGGCGCCCAGTAACAACAGCCGCAGTTGAATCGCGATCCGGAAGCAGCGGGCCAGAATCAGCCAGGGAAACAACTCCGACCAGGCAACCTTCCGCAGTTTGCCGTTTTGCTCTTCGCTGGACATGGGAGTACTCCGCGGTCTTCAATGGGAGGGGTGAACCTCGGGATTTCCGGCATTATACGAGCCTGGATTCCCCACGCAAGGGTAATCTTTCCCCATGCAAGCGTAATTCACGTTTTGCCCCGTGTCCACGAGTTTTCCAGGGGTTGGGAGCCGGTCAACCCGGCCGGGGCCCCGGGGGCGAGCCTAGTCATACCCCCAGCACAGCCGAGGGCGGCTGTGCCACCGGGTGTGTCAGTTCTCCCGGACCTCAGCTTGGGACTTGCCCGCGGCTGGCGTTTCCGGCTTCTTGGCCGCGGGCTTGCCGTCCCCGGAGCCGTTGGACCCGGAGGAGCCGCCGGCCGCGCTTTCCGCGGCCGCCGCCTTCTTGTAGGACTCGGAACGGTAGTCGGTCTTATAGAATCCCGACCCCTTGAAGACGATCGCCGCTCCGGGGCCGATCAGCCGCCGGAGCCTGCGCCGGCCGCAGACCGGGCACTTGCGCTTCGTCTTGTCGGTGATGTATTGAAACAGCTCGAAGCGGTGCTCGCAGGCATCGCACAGGTAATCGTAGGTTGGCATGGCAGGAGCAGTTGGCAGTTGGCAGAAGGCAGAAGACACGCTTCCGGTCCCCGCTTTCATCCTTCATCCCTCATCCCTCATCCCTCATCCCTCATCCTTCATCCCTCATC
>CAYGZI010000656.1:0-3365 GCA_964354245.1 uncultured Planctomycetaceae bacterium | reverse complement strand
TCATCTCTCGACTCTTTGAGCGGCCTGGTGAACCGGACTTGGGCGGCGTACTGAGCGGCGTCCAACGGGAACCGGAGCAGCTCGCCCACCATGCAGGACTCGCGGTCCGGAGCCCGCGTGCCCAGATACGCCTGCAGCTCCAGCATCGCCACGACGAAGCTGGGGTTTTCGCGGGCCCAATTGTTCCAGACCGGGGCGGCCGTGGTCAGGACGGCGACCACGCGGCCGCGGCCGAACTCCCGCTCCACGGCCAGCGGCGCCCCGTTGCGGAGTTGGGCGATCACACGCACGGCCGGATGGGCCTCCGGCCGCCACGTGCGGTCCACCGCCCAGTAGCGGCGCACGCTCACCAGCGGCAGAAAACTGTTTCGCTCCCCGGCAAAGACCTCGAAGATGGGGTGGCCGGTGACCTCCAGGTCGGGCAGCCTCTGCAGGAGATCGACCTTCAAGTCCTCGGGGGCGCCCAGCGGCACCGGCAGCAGCCCCTTGCCGTCGCCGTAGAGGCGGCGGCTGAGGGCCCGGTTTTGCGACCGCTCGCCCAAGAACAAGGCCACGCCCCCGCCGCCCGACACGTATTTCTCCAGGGCCGCCACGGCCGGCTCCTCGAGCTGATCGACGTTCAACAGGTAGATCGTCCGGAACGGGTCCAGCGCATGGTTGCTCAAGTAGCGCGGGGCCTCGGTCTTGGGACTGATGCCCGTGGCCACCGGCCCGCCCGGGGCCAGCGCGGCGGTCAAGTAGCGGGCATCGCGGCCCGCCGGATCGCCGTCGATGAGCAGGACGGGCAGATCGCGCGGCACGTCCACGACGGCGTAGCGGAGGTTGTCGGCGGCCACGGCGTCGGGCTCCAGCCGGGCAACGACGCGGTGCTCGCCCGCCGTGGCGAAGCGAACCGGGAACCGCTCGCGCACGGCCTTCTGCGCCGGAATCTGGGCAATGGTGAGGGCGGGCTGGGCCAGGCCGTCGACTTCCACCAGCACGCGCACGTCGCGGAGCGCCTTGGCGCTATGGTTCTGCACCGCGACGTCCATGAACGAGAACACGCCGCTGGCCCAGATGCCCGGCGCAGGCACCAGCCCGGCGATGGCCAGGTTCGGCCGGGCCGCGTCCACGCAGTTGACCAGATGGACCTTCACGCCGGATTGCTTCCACTGGAGGAGTCGCTGGCGCATGGGGCCTGCGGCGTCCCAGTCGCGGGCGCGGAAGTCCGAGACCAGGTAGACGATGCGGTCGCTCGGCGCGGCGTCGGCCGGCAGCTCGTCGAGGGCCTCCAGGGCCGCCGCGGGACCGGCGTCGCTCTCCGACGGGGCCCAGCCGGCCGTCGTCGGATCCAAGCGCTCGGCGAACTTGGCGTCCACGGTCTGCTGGAGCAGGTCCGGCCGGGGGGCGCGGTTGCCGCGTCCGGCGCGCGAGAAGCGGAGAAGGGTACACTTTTGCGGGCCCTCTTCGGCCACGGCCGTCGCGATCCGGCCGACCACGCCTTTTGCCTGCTCAAACGCACTGGCGCCCTCCCACGAATCGGACATGGAGAAGCTGTCGTCCAGCAGCACGACGTGATGGACCTGGCGGGTGCCGAACAGGCGGCCCCACTGGGCGGCCAGGCGCGGCTGGGCCACCATCAGCACGACCACGGCCACCGCGGTCATGCGCATCAAGAGCAGCAAGAGCTGCTTCAGCATCACCCAGGTGCGGTTCTTCCGCTGGCTCTGGAGCAGAAACTCCATGGCGGCCCAACGCACGCGGCGGTGGCGCAGCATGTTGATCAGGTGGATCAACACCGGCACGCCCACCAAGGGCAATCCCCAGAGCAGCGATGTGTGGACGAATGGTTCCATACGCCGCGTCAAAAACCCATAAAGCCGCGACCGGTGGTCGCGATCCCGTTTCCCGCGACCGCCGGTCGTGGTCTGATTTCCCGCGACCAACGGTCGCGGCTTTTTGTTCTAGTACCGCGAGTGTACTGCCAGCCGGTGACTCAAAAACGCCGCCAGCGCCGGACCCAACGGCTGGCTCGTGCGCAACAGCACGTAATCCACGTTCTGGCCCGCGCACCCCCGCCGCACCTCCTCCAGGTAGCGGCCCAGCGCGTCCAAGTACCCTTGACGCAGGGCCCGCGGATTGCAGGCCAGATGGACCGGCAGCTCCAGGCCCTCGAAGCGCGTGGGCCCGCTGAAGGGAAAATCCAGCTCGTCGTCGTCCAGCACGTGGAACACGAGCACGTCGTGGCCGCGGCTGCGGAGCAGCTTCAGCCCGCGCAGCAGCCCGTCCCGCTCGATCAGCAGGTCGGAGATCAAGACCATCATCCCCCGGCGACGAAAGCTCTCCACCGCGGTGCGGAGGATGGGGTAGAGATCGGTCTTGTTGGCAGGGCGGCTGGAGTCGAGGGACTGAATGATCGAATCCAGGTGGTTGCGCTTGGTCCGCTGCGGAACGGTCGCTCGGGCCCGCTCGTCGAACGCCAGGCAGCCCACCGCGTCCTGCTGGCGGAGCACGAGGTAGGCCAGGCTCGCCGCCAGCGTCGAGGCATACTCGTACTTGTTCATCGCCCCGGCGCCGTAGTGCATCGAGCCGGACACGTCCGCCAGGAGCGTCAGCCGCAGATTCGTGTCCTCCTCGAACTGCTTGACGTAGAAGCGGTCCTGCTTGGCCCAGACCTTCCAATCGACGTAGCGCAGGTCGTCGCCCCACGTGTACGGGCGATGCTGGAGGAACTCGACTGACTGCCCGAAATACGGGCTGCGGTGCATTCCGGCCAGGAAGCCCTCCACCACGTACCGCGCGCGGAGATCGAGCCGGGCGATCCGCTGGATCACCTCAGGATGCAAAAATCGTCTGGAATCGCGCATCGCGGGTCAGCTCGTCTTCGTGGGTCGGGGTGATGGAGAGGATCCGCCGGACCACGTCGTCGGTACACACGCCGTCGCTCTCCGCCGTGAAGCTCAAGACCAGGCGGTGGCGGAGCACCGGCGGGGCCAGGACCTGGATGTCCTCGACGGTCACGTGAGTGCGGCCGTGAAGCAGGGCCCGGGCCTTGGCCCCCAAGACCAAGAACTGCACGGCCCGCGGGCCTGCTCCCCAGGCAAGCTGCTCCCCCACGAAGTCCGGCACGCCGGGCTCGCCCATGCGCGTCTGGCGCACCAGCGCGAGGGCATAGCGCATCAGGTGCGCGGAGATGGGCACGCTCCGCACGATCCGCTGCAACTGGAGGATGTCTTCCGCCGCCAGCACCGGCTCGATCTCCTCCTCGCCGAGGCCCGTGGTCCGCCGGGCCACCTCGAATTCCTCCTCGAACGTCGGGTACTTCACGAAGACCTTGAACATGAAGCGGTCCTGCTGGGCCTCGGGCAGCGGATAGGTCCCTTCCT
>CAYGZI010000655.1:0-3368 GCA_964354245.1 uncultured Planctomycetaceae bacterium | reverse complement strand
CCGACCGGAGGTTGGTCGCGGGCCGTTCCGGCAAATGGGGACTGTCCCCTTTTTCGCTTCCCGCCCCCACTCGGCCTCGACCCAATAGACCGTGTCCGCAAGGGCCTGCGAGCACCACTGCTCGATCCCCAGGGCCAGCGCGTCGAGTCTCGCGGCGGCCGCCGTGAAGTCCTGACGCTCGGCCGGCTCGTTGAGCTTGTCCCCGTGACGCCGCACCGTGCCGGCGAGCTTCCCGAGTCCCTCGCTCAGGGCATTGCGGACCACGCCCGGCTTGCGCACCCGGCCGTTGCCGCCGGGCTGACTCTCCAGCCAGTGGTACACGTCGGCAAAGAAATCGTCGGCCCGCGCGCGGCACTCCATCACCTGCTGCTGGGCGTCGCCCATGCCGTGGTGGACCAAGAGCCCGCGGTTGCTCCGATCGTTGTACAGCTTGCCGAGCGTGTATTCGACTTGCCCGTTGGTGATCTCCAGACCGAGGTGCTCGCCGGCCACGGCCTCCATGGTATGGGCCTCGTCGAAGACCAGCACGTCGTAGTCGGGCAGAATGCTGGCATTCTGGCGGCGCAGGGCCAGGTCCGTGAACAGCAAGGCGTGGTTGACGATCAGGATCTGGGCGTTGGCCGCGCGGCGGCGTGTACGCCAGTAGAGGCAGTCGTTGTAGGTCGGACACGCCCGGCCCATGCAGTTGCCGTGATCGCTGGCCACCTCGTCCCAGACCTGGGGCATCGGGCGGAAGTCGAGGTCCGCAAGCGACCCGTCGTCGGTGGTGCGGGCCCATTGGCCGAGCCGCCTCAGCTCTTCCATTTCGTCGTTGCGGGCGAAGAGGCTGCCCGCGCGCTGCTGGGCGTTTTTCAGGCGCCGCAGGCTCAGGTAATTGCCCCGCCCTTTGACCAGAACGGCCGTGAACTCCAGCGGCATCGCGCTCCGCAACAGCGGCAGGTCCTTTTGCAGTAGCTGCTCCTGGAGGCTGATCGTGTGGGTGGAAACGACCACGCGGCGGCGGTCTTCCTTCTTGGTGTCTGGATCGGCCGCCGTGGAGATCGCCGGCACCAGATAGGCGAAGCTCTTGCCCACCCCGGTGCCGGCCTCGACGATCAGGTGCCGCCGCGAGCGGATCGCCTTGGCCACCGCCTCGGCCATGGCGAGCTGTTGCGGGCGGTGCTCGTAGTTCGCCAGGCGGGCGGCGGTGCGGCCCTTGGGTCCGAGGATGTCAGCGGGCAAAAGCATGGGTCTGACTCAACAAGGAGGGCAGGCATTCTTGCCTGCCCGGAACACTCACGACCCGTAGGGTATACCGCACCATATCGCCATCAAACCAGGAAACCTACGGGCCTAACCTAACAGGAGTCGCGGGAGGGGACCAGGCAGGGCATGTCATTCGGCAGGTCTAGAGTCTCGCACATTGCGGCGACTTGGCCCCAGCAAATGGTAGATACCAACCCACCCGAGCCGGGCCATCCGGATGATCGAGTTCACCTGACGCGAGGAGTCGTGTAGAGCAACGAAACGACGTGCCACCCCCATCCGGCCCTTGGGGGCTGGCAATGTCCACGTCCGGGTGCTAGTTTAGGTGTCGCAGCAACGTCACTCCGGCCTGCGGAACCTTGTTCCCCGTTGCTCTTTGGTGGGAGTCCGATCACCATGCCTATCGAGTTCCTTTGTCCCGGGTGCAACCGACGGTTGCGAGTGGCGGACGACTTTGCGGGCAAGCAAGCGGTATGTCCCGAATGTCGAACCGCGGTTGTCATCCCGTCCGCAGTTCCGCCCGCGCCCCAAGCCGCCGACTCGGGTTTCGGGGCGCACCCACCTCCGCGCCCTGGCTCCACACCGGGCGCTTACCGGGAACAAGAGCCGTACGCCTTTCTGCAGAACCCCTCGTACCGGGGTACGGTACGCCGCGACGTTGCCAACTACCTCGTTCAAGCAATCCTGGTGACGATCTTCTGCTGCCTGCCTTTCGGGATTGTGGCGATCGTTTTTGCAGCGCAAGTGAGTGCCAAATTGGCCGCAGGCGACTATGCCGGCGCCGTCAATTACTCCAATAACGCCCGCACTTGGTGCTGGGTGTCATTCTGGGTTGGGTTCGTGCCCACGGTGCTCTACTTGATTCTGATGGCCGTGGCAGGTTTCGACATCCTCAGTTAGCATCCCGGTCTTGTGGGAGATCGTGTCGCGTCAAAGAGTTGCGGTACTCTCGGTTCTCAGCTACGCGAGAACACCGGCCTTGACGCTGGGGGTGTTGATCGGGCTGACCGTCCTGTTTGCCGTGGATCCCCGCCAGTCGCGCTGCTTTCCCCCCTGTCCCTTTCATGCCCTGACGGGACTTCACTGCCCGGGCTGCGGTACTCTGCGCGCGATCCACGAACTCCTGCACGGGCGTCTCCTCGAAGCCCTCTCGTTTAATCCGCTAACGGTAGCGTTTGTTCCTTTTCTTGGATATTGGCTTGTCTCCCATGCGGCATACCGCCTGCGCGGACGACGACGGCCAAACGTGTTCATCCCGGCCTTTTGGATTTGGAGCCTCTTCGCAATCATCCTTCTGTTCTGGGTGCTCAGGAACATTCCTCTGTACCCGTTTTCACTGCTGGCACCATTAACTTGAGGGGCGTCAGCCAATACCTCCAATCACGCCTTCCAGCGGACTACTCGCGGTGGCATAAAGCTTCTTGGGGATGCGACCTGCCAGAAAGGCCAGCCGACCGGATTCCGTTGCCAAGCGCATGGCCCGGGCCATGCGAAGCGGGTCCTTGGCGTGGGCAATCCCGGTATTCAATAGGACGCCATCCACGCCCAATTCCATGGCTACCGTCACGTCGCTGGCCGTGCCCACGCCGGCGTCCACAATGACGGGGTAATCCGGATCCCCCTCTTTGAGGTATTCCAGGCAGATGCGGATCGCATTCGGGTTTAGGACCCCCTGACCTGAGCCAATCGGACTCCCGGCCGGCATCACACTCGTGGCCCCCGCCTCCTTCAACCGCCGAGCGACCACCGGGTCGTCCGAGGTGTAGACCAGGACCTGAAACCCCTCAGCCACCAGCAGACGCGTGGCCTCAAGCGTGGCCACCGGGTCGGGCAGCAGCGTCTTGCGGTCGCCGAGCACTTCCAGCTTGACCCAGTCGGCCCCGGGGTTCTTCAACTGCGAGAGGAGTTCCCGCCCCAGCCCCGCCACACGGACCGCATCTTCCGCGGCAAAGCACCCGGCCGTATTGGGGAGGATCGTGTAGCGGGACGTATCGATGAAGTCCAGCAGGTTCTTCCCGGCCGCGTCGATCAGGCGCTCCCGGCGTACGGCCACCGTGATGCACTGCGTGCCCGACGCGTCCAGGGCCTGGCTCATCACGTCGTAACTGGCATACTTGCCGGTG
>CAYGZI010000654.1:0-3372 GCA_964354245.1 uncultured Planctomycetaceae bacterium | reverse complement strand
CCGCTTGCGCGCCATCCGGGAACGCTCCATGGTCAGGCGCACGAAGAACGTCTCGGTTTCCTCTTCCGCGGAGACCAGCGTGACCGCGAATGACTGGGCGACGTAGTCCCGCTCGTTGCCCGTCCACTGCTTGTCCGTGTCGTAATAGCGCACCGTCGCCCGATTGCCCAACAGCAAAAGCGCGTGGACCGCTCGCCATCCGACAAAGCCCTCCAGACGCTCCCGCTCCTCAGAGCCCGACGGGTAATAGGCCCAGAGCTTGGCGTCCAGCGGCTGCCGAGACGCGGCGGGCTCCATCATGTGGCACGCCTTCTCGGGCTCGCCTCTGGCGAGGAAGTCGAACCAGAGAAGGCCGAACTGACGGGCCTCCTGGCGGAGGTGCCACTGATAGTAATAGAAGTCCGTGGGCGCGGCTACCGCGAACACCAGCGACAGGCCCAGACCCGCCAGGGCCGCGGTGCGGCCTACCGGGGTTGGATCGGCTGCGGCGATCTGCCGCAAGGCAACGGCGCTGAGCACCACCCCCAGCGCCGGGAGGATCCACAGAAAAGGGGCCAGAAGCGCCAAGCCGGACAACACGCCGACCGCCGCCGCCACCACCGCCAGGCCGCAGAACGGCCGGTACTGGGCGACTTCGGCGTCTAGGGACGTGCTGGTGAACGCGGGTTGGCTGGAGCGTCGGGCCATGATTGGTCTCCTCCGGCAGACAGGTCGGTGTCGTTCGACAGACAGGAATGTCTGTCCTCCTCAACGTTTGGGGCCGCCGCCGGTGACGCGGAAGCTGCCGGAGTCGGCCATCCCCTCGACGGTGTCGCGGCGCATGGCATATCTGTACATGAACGTCTTCGCGGGTTCCAGATCCCGCGCATCGAATACGGCCAGCTCGCCGGAGCCGTACTTGCCGTCGCGTCTTTCCTCGTCGGAAAGGCCCCGGCTGTAGACCCCGCCGGAGACGTAACGGACAAACCCCAGCCACTGCCAGTCGGGCGACAGTCCGAGGAAGTTCCTTTCCAGCGGGACCTTGAATCCCCCGTAAAGGAAATTCCTCGCCAGCGGGGCCGTGTGCAGCGTGGCGGTCGTGAAACAGACCATGAACCAGGCGCAGCACACGGCAAAGATGATGCCTCCCGTCCGGTCGGCGGCGTTCAAGAATCGGACCCTCACCCGCGAGATCGTGTCCGTCAACAGGCGGAGGATGAGCAAGAAGAGGGCGAATAGCACCCAGAGGGAGACGAAATCCCAAAAATACGTGTACGTCGCGTCCACCTGATCGTCCAGCAGCTTCGCCACCGGCTCAAAGAAATTCATCGCGAGAAGTCCGGCGGTGATCATGTTTACCAGCCGGACCGCGTTGCTCCACATCCCTTCGCGCAAAAGGAACGCCACGCAGAGGGCAAAAACCAAGAACAACAGGAGGGGGAAGATAAGGGTCAAGCTAAGACTCCGTTACGGCCGTGGTGTGTCCACCCTGGGGCCCCCGGTGTACTCGCCGGGGGCAAACTACTGCCCTCTGCCCTCTGCCTACTGCCTACTGCCTACTGCCTACTTCTTCACTGCTTCATCACCCGCACCAGCTCCGGAAGCGACGTGACCCCCTTGGCCACCAACACGATGCCTTCCTCCTGGAGACTCCGGTTGCCGGCCTTGCGAGCGGCCTGACGCACCGCGTCGGGCGTCGTGCCCGCGGCCAACGGTCCGCGCAGGCCGTCGTCCAGCAGGAGCAGCTCGAAAATGGCGGTCCGCCCCGCGTAGCCCACGCCGCTGCACTCCGGGCAGGCGGGCTCGCCCTGCGGGCGTTGCTGGGGGGGCCGGTAGAAGACCTGCACCTTCCCGGCGGGGATCCCCAGTTGGCCGAGGACTTGCGGCGTCGGCGTGTAGGCTTCCTTGCAGTTCTCGCACAGCTTGCGCACGAGCCGCTGGTTGAACACGGCGATCAGCCCCTTGGCAAGATCGGCAGGCGGGACGCCCATCGCCAGCACGCGGTAGATTGCCTCGACGCAATCCTTGGCCCGGATCGTGCTGACGAAGAGCCGGTCGTTGGCGATCTCGTCCAGGCACATCTGGAGGGTCTCGGCATTGACCAGATCGCGGATCACGACCTTGTGCGGCTCCCTGTGGAAGAAGGCCTTGAGAATGGAGACGGGGGTCTGGCCGGCGGCGGCGCTGTAGGTCGTGACCGGCACGTTCTCGACCTCTTCGTAGCGGCTCTTCTCCTCTTCGACGGCGGCGAACTCGCTGCTGAACCGGTCCGCGCTCCGCAGCACGACGTTCATCGTGGTCCGCAGGCCGGTCCCCGGCATCGCCGAGAAAAGCAGGACCCCCCCGTCCCGGTGCATCAGCTCCTTGAGTTGCTCCTGCACCTTCGGCCTCATGCCGATCTCGTCGAGGGTCGAGAACCGGGTCTTCTTGATCTCCAGTTGCAGCAAGGCCCGTTCGCCGGTCGCCGTCCCCTGGGCAATGAGCGAGGCAGTGCAGCTCATCTTCTCCACCGAGTTCTCCGGATTGATCCGCCCCGCGTACTTCAGCTTCGACAGCTCGGTCTTCAGCACCGGCGTCCAGGTGCCGATGGGAGTCGCGAAATACTCGCGGGTCCGCTGTTCGACGACCAGCTTGACGCGCTGCTCCAACTCGGCCGCACTTGTGTTCACCTCCGACGCGGCCAGCTCCTTGGCCGCCTGCGGCGCGATCTTCGCGCGGTAGGCTTCCTTGGCTTTCTCGACCTGGCGGAAGACCGAGCTCCGGAACACCGTGTACTGCACGGCGAACTTCCCTTCCTGCCGGCTCTGTCGGTCGGCCGGCTTCAGTCCGCAAAGCACCTTCAGGCCCTCCAGCATGGGATCGGCGGCCTCGCGGTCCATCGGCTCGCCGTTTTGCCACAGCCCGTCGATGAGGAAGCGGACGCCGACCCCCTGCTGAGCGTAGTCGAGCATCACCGCGTCGGCGCGGCGGGAGAGGGCGTCGGACACGACCGTCTGGGCGCTCAGGAGGCCGGGGTTTTGGCGGGCGGCAAATTGCCAAGCCGCGTTGTCCCGCTCCGTCACCCCGCTGGACGCCCTCAGCACCACCGGACCCGATTCAAAAGGATCGCCCCGCTCCGCCTCCATCTTGACGCCCATCGTGCCGAGCCGGTCGGCAAACCAGGCCCGGAGGTGGGCCGGGGTCATCACGCGCCGGTGCTCCTCGACGCGCCCGTTGCGGACCACGATGTACACGGTCAACGGGACGAGATGGGCGAGCAGCAGCAGCGGAAAGCCGATCCAGAAGAGCGGGATCATCCACGACAGGACCAGCGCCGCAAGGAAGGCGCCGAAGACGACCGGGTTCCAGCGCAGGTAGTCCATCTTGGTCTCGACGGCGTCGCGGCTCACCCAA
>CAYGZI010000653.1:0-3373 GCA_964354245.1 uncultured Planctomycetaceae bacterium | reverse complement strand
CGACGGAACGCTGGACACGAGCTTTGGCACCGGCGGGCTCGCGAGGTACCATTTCGGCGTTCCAGGGGATGGGCCCACGCCCTACGCCCTGGCGATCGAGCCGGGCACGGGAAACATCATCGCTGTCGGACGTGCCAGCATCGTTGATATAGCAGGTACGTCGGTCGTTACGCGATTCACACCCAACGGCAGCCTGGACAGCACCTTCGGGAGCGGAGGCCTCGTTATCACGCCGGTCTTGAAATACTCGATGGGGAAGTCGATTGCCTTGCAGTCGGATGGAAGGATCGTCGTCTCCGGCCAGGCGTACGACGAGGTCGCAGATGCTTACCGCGTTTTCGTCGCGCGCTACAACTCCTCCGACGGCAGCCTTGATAGTAGCTTCGTCGGCGATACTCCGTCTCTTGCCATCAACGACGTTTCCAAGGCCGAGGGCAATAGCGGCACGACGGCGTTCACGTTTACGGTGACACGCTCGGGCAACCTCGTCGAGGCGGCCAGCGTAGACTATGCGACCGCCAATGGGAGTGCCGCGGCGGGGAGCGACTATACCGCCATCCCGACCACGACGTTGACCTTCGCCCCCGGCGAGGTCACCAAGACGATCACCGTGCTGGTCAACGGCGACAAACTCAAGGAGTCCAACGAGACCTTCTACGTGAATCTGTCCAACCCCGTCGGGGCGACGATCGCCGACGGCATCGGCATCGGCACGATCCTCAACGACGACGGGAAGACCAGCAGTCCGAGCGCGTCAGCGGCCCTGACCGACGCGGCCTTGGCGGACGCCGGGCGGCAGCAGCTCGCCCTGGCGGCCTTCATGCAGTACGAAGACCAGTTGCAGGCCAAGCCGGCGGGCCGCAGCAAGGGATTGGAGTTGCCCGCCATCGACCTGGCGCTGTTGGATTTGGCGGGCTGATCGGAAACCGCAGAGGACGCAGAGGTCGCAGAGGGAAGGGGTGGCGGGTGGTGGGTGGCGGGGCAAGGATGAAGTCGGAACGCTGAAAGCTGACGGCTGATAGCTGAAAGCTGATCGCTGAAAGCCGAGGGGCTGGGGATTGGCCTCTCAAGGAGACTTGCGGAACCAGCGGCCCGCTCCTAGACTGCAAGGCGGCAAAGGAGGCAGTCCAGAGGAGAACCGGGCCGATGATCTCCGTAGGATGGCAGCCGGGATTGACATGTCGAGCGCGCAGGGCCGCTGGTGGGCTTGAGCTGCTGGTGGGCATCAGCTTGTGCCTGCTTGCGGTCAGTGCCCGGGCCGATTCGTTCCGCCAGCGGGTCGAGGCCGATTGGCAGCAGCAGGACGAGGCCCGGATGATGCAGGTCCGGCAGCCGGGGGTGATCCGCTTTCCGGAAAGTAAAGACAGGCTGGAAGCCCGTCCTACCAACGGCGGGGAACTCCAGTGGCCGGGCGTCGCGTCTGCGGACGCGAAGGGCGTCGCAGGGGCGTTGTCCGTGCCGAAGCTCCCGGCGCCGAAGCTGGATGGCCGTCTGGACGATCCGTGCTGGCAACAGGCGGCGCGCGTGCCGCTCGGGCCGCCGGATCAGCCGGTCCAGCCGGCGATACGGCTCTGCCAGGACGGCGCGACGGTTTATCTCGGGGCCTCGTTTCCCACTGCGGCCGAGCTGTGTTTTCAGCCCGTCTCGACGGCCGCCGATGCCGCCGGGGCCGTGGATGGAGTGACCAGCGGTCGGTATGGTTTTCATACGAACCTGGAGCCCAATCCGTGGTGGCAGGTCGATTTTGGCAAGCCGCAAGCGATTGGGCGGATCGTCGTCTACAATCGGCTCGATTATCCGCCGGGCCTGCGCAATGCGGACACTCTGGTCATCTTGGTTTCCGATGACGGCAAGAGTTGGACGAAGTGCTTCGACAACCAAGGCCGGGCGCTGGGCGGGGCGACCAGCGGCAAGCCGCTCGTGGTGGACTTGGAGCCGGAAAAGGTCACGGCCCGTTTCGTCCGCATCCAGTTGCCCAGCGCGGCGCCGATCTTCCTGCACCTCGACGAGGTGGAAATCTACGCCCGCGGCGACACGCAGATGAAAGGCAACCTCGCCCTGAGCCGCCCGGCCGACCAGAGCAGCCGCAGCCCGTGGTCCAAGGGGGGCGAGCTGGCGACGCTCGGCAATGTGAAGATCGGCCTGCTCGGGACCGGGCGATCGGCCGTAGTGACGATCAACGGGAAGCCGGCGCCGGCGGATCGGGCCAAGATCGCTCGCCAGGGCCGGACCACTACGGTGGAAGTCGCCTTGCCGATAGGCCGTGAGTTGGCCTCCATGCCGCAGTCGGTCACGCCATTCCACAGTCAGCCGACGCCGCTCGTGGGCAGCCCATCGTGGCAGATCGTGTGGCCTGAGAAGCTCAACCTGGGCTACGGCAAGAACCGGGTCGCGCTGGAGCTGCGAACCGAGAAGCCGCTCGACGCGCCCGTGGAGATTACGGCGGAGACAGTCGTCTTTACGCCGATGGGCCCGCAGCGGCAAGTGGTGCTCCAGAAGACGCTCCAAGCCCCCGGCCCGGTCGCGCTGGAGTTCCACGTGGCCCACGAGGGTGCGGCGGCGTTGATCGTCACGGTGCGGCAAGGCAAGAGTGAGCTGCGCGATGGCCGGGCGCTGTTCATCGCGCCGGTCGAGGAGACGCTCGATCGCGCCGAGCGATTGGCCTCAGAATACCGCATCCGGCTGCCCGAGGATGCCTTAACGCTTCGGCAGCAACTTAATGCCCTCAACGCGAAAGAGAAAGCCGAAGGGCCCGATCCGGCCGCGCGTATGGCCCTTTACCGCGAGGCCCGGTGGCTGGCCCGCCGCGCAGCCTTCGCCAACCCGAAGCTCCAGTTCAAGGAACTGCTGTTCGTCAAGCGGTTCACGCAGGAGACGTATCCCGACGTCTGTCTGAACCACATGCCGTGGGTCTCGCGCCCAGGCGGCGACCTCTGCGTCCTTACTATGGACGGCGCCAACCGAGAGGGTAATGTCCGAACGTTATTGAACGGTGCCTTGGGCCCGGGCCACGTCCACGGGCTCGATCTCTGGTGGGACGCCGGCCGCGTGGTGTTTGGCTATGCGAAGGCGGAGAGCAGCCGGCCGCCGACGGGCTGGCTCGACCGCCGCACCAGTTTCGACCTGCGCCGCACCGAGGAGCCGACGCACCTGTTCGAGATCGGCGTCGACGGCCGCGGGCTGCGCCAGCTCACCCGAGGCGAGTGGAGCGACCTCGATCCCACGTATCTCCCCAACGGCGACATCGTGTTTGTCTCCGAGCGGTGCGGCTACTCGCTCCAGTGCAACGAGTACGACAAGGACGAGACCTCGACGAACCTCTACGTCATGCGGCCCGACGGCACGAACATCCGCCGCATGAGCGTCACCAAGG
>CAYGZI010000652.1:0-3380 GCA_964354245.1 uncultured Planctomycetaceae bacterium | reverse complement strand
TGAAAGGCCAAGGGATTGCGGAGTTGGCCCAAGCGATCGGCAAACGGCTTGTCCCCACTGCTCCCAAACCGGGGGATGCAGTTCCATTCACTTCCCACCAAGTAGGGTTAATCGAGGAAGTCGATAGGCTCTTTTTGGGGGGTCGTATTGCCGCTGCAGTGGCCTTACTCGCCGAGTAGGGCAGGCATTCCTGCCGGTCATCGAGCGCCGTGCCAAGAAAAATGAGGAATCCCGTCTGGACGCAACTTCCCAAGTATCGGTAGACTACCCCGCCCTGCAGAGTCTGGTCTGGGAGACCATGGGGACATGCAGAGCGGTCCGGGTCGCGGAATTCAGGAGGAAGACGCGATGAAATTCACGCTGTCTTGCCGGTGGCTAGTTGCGCTCGTCGGGGCTGCCGCGTGGGTCTTGATCGGCTTGCTCCCGGCACCGGCGGCCGACCCCGCGTCGGCCCAAGGGGGAGCCAGCCTTCAGCCGGTCTCGGATGCGAAAGCCAGCCCGGGGGCAAACGCCGGCAAGAAAGTCGAGCTGACCACTCCCCCGGAGCGGACGGAGATGCCGACGCTCGCGCCGCCGAAACGGAGCCCGTTTCGGTCGCCTTGGGCGGATGCCGGCGGCGCCGAGACGCGGCCGGCCGCGACCGGTTCGGCCAGTGGAAACGTCCCCGCGAGCCTTTCGTCGCCGCCGTCGGCGGAATCGACGACGACCGTGGTCCGGCCGGTGCAGGCGGTTAGGCCCGATCCGGGGCCCGGCTCTCCGGACGATCGCGGCGCCGCCCCGCCGGCAGCGAAGTCCGCGGCGGCGTCGGGCGACGCGCCGTTGCGCCCGATCCCCGAGGGCGCTCCGGCCGGGCCCGTCGAGATCCAGACCGCTAGTTTCAACAAGATCACCCCCGGGGTCAGCACGCTGGAGGATGTCCAGAAGTCTTGGGGGCCGGCCAAGCAGGTGGGCAGCCGTGGCGGCATGGCCGTACACCTCTATAAGATCGAGCCGTTCGAGCACGTCGAGGCCTTCTTCTCGCAGGGCAAGGTGGCCTCGATCGTGATCCGTCTGAACCGGGCCTTTCCCGCCGACGGAGTGGCCCAGCAATTGGCCCTCTCTAACATCCGCCCCGTGCTGGTGTCCAACGCCGTGGGCGAGATCCTCGGGCAGTCGTATCCCGAGCGCGGTGTGCTGTTTTCCTTCGAGCCCGCGCCGGCCCCGGGCAAGGTGTCGATGAAAGTCGCTCAAATCATCCTGGAGCCGGTCACGGCCGAGCCATTTCTGTTGCGGGCGGAAACCAATCTGGACAGCCAGCCCGAGGCCAGCCTCCGCGACTTGGACCATGCATTGAAGCTTTCGCCCCAGAACGGGCGGGGCCATTGGCTGCGTGCGAAGCTGTTGGTGCTCAAGGGGGAGCCGGACAAGGCGGTGGCAGCCGCCGACGAGGCCGTGCGCCTGACCCCGCAGGACGCCCAGTACCGCGTGACGCGGGCCCAAATCGTCGGGCAGCTTGGGCGCTTCCCGGAGGCGATTCAGGAGGCGGAGCGGGCCATTGCCGGCAGCGGGCAGCGGGCCCACGTCAAGGCCCGGGCCCAGTGTCTCTTGGGGGACCTCTTGGGCTCGGGAGTCCAGCCCGATTTCAAGCGGGCGATCCAGTACCATACGCTGGCCATCAAGACGGCCACCGAGCTGAAGAGCAGTCCGCATCCGGCGGTGCGCGTGCCGGCCAAGGAGGTCCTCCTCGATGCCCACCTCGGCGCTGCCCACGACATCGCGTGGGGAAACTGGAATCAGAAGGAGACGGCCGTTCGGACCTGGCTCCAGCGCGCCGCGGCCTTGGCCGACGACCTGATTGAAAAGGAAGGCGGCACCGTCGAGCAGCGTTTCCGCGTGGCCGCCCGGGCCTTGGCGGCCTGCGTGGGCGTGCAAGGGAAGCTCGATCCCACCGAGTGGACGGAGAAGGTTCTCCAGACGGGCCAGGAGCTGATTGCGGCCGTCGGCAATACGCCGCAGCGCCAGCAGGTGCAGTGGGAACTCGGCATGGCCCTCTACGACGCCGTCCAGGTCTACCAGATGCGGAGCCAGCGCGACCAGGCGGCCAAATACGGCCAGCGGGCCGTCGAGTTCTTGGAAGCGGGCCGGGCCAACAAGGACAACCCGATGGATGCCTACCTCCTCGGCCGGCTCTATTTCCGCCTGGGATCGATCCAGGCGATCGGCCAGCAGGAGCACAAGGCCGCGGTGGCGTGGTTCGACAAGGCCGTCCCCGTCCTCCAGCAGGCCGCCGATCGGTTGCCCGCGATGGAGCTGGGCCGCCTGGGCGAGACCTTTGTCAGCATGGGCGTCTCGTATTGGGAGACGGGGCAGAAGGAGGGCGCGATCAAGCTCACTCAGCAGGGCGTGGACGTGATGGAGAAGGCCGTGGCCGGCGGCGGGCTTCAACAGACGGCCCTCGACGTCCCCTACACCAATCTGGCCACCATGCACCGCCAGCTCGGCCAGGACGCCCTCGCAGAGAAGTACCTCCAAAAAGCCGCCGCCCAAAAGGGCGGCACGCTCCGGCGCTAACGCAGCACGGGCTTCCAGCCTGTGTTGTTACGCCTGGCCTCGAACTGGCTGCTCCAATCGCTTCAGACAGGCAAGATGCCTGTCCTACGCAGCCCATCGACCGGGCGCACTTGTGCGATCATAATACCCACTGGCGCGGTTGTTTCGGGATCCGTTCTCGACGCGGGGATTTTCCGGTGGTCCTGCGGCTCTTTCTTCTGTTCACTCTCCTGCCGCTAGCAGAGCTGGCGATCCTGGTGTGGATCCACTCGGTGACCAACTGGGTGGTGACGCTGGCCGTCTTGTTCGTGCCCGGGATCATCGGCGTTTGGCTGGTACACGGGGAGGGTTTGCGGTGCTGGCGCGAGTTTCGGCAGCAGCTCGCCCGGGGCGAGCCGCCCGCGGCCCCGGTCCTGGACGGACTGTTGATCCTCGTCGCCGCGGTGCTCTTGGTGACGCCGGGCGTGCTCACCGATTTGATGGCGATCGTTCTACTGATCCCCCCGATCCGGCGAACCGTGCGCCGCTATGTCACCAAGCACCTTCAGGCCCGGATCGCTGGCGCGCTCGCCAAGAGCCGGTGGCTGAACCCGTCGCCCGGTGAAACGCTTGCCGATGGGGCCGGCGCCGACGTCTCGGAGGGTGCCGATGGCGTCGCGAAGGGTGGCACTGGCGTCTCGCCAGTGCTCGACTCCATCACGGGCAAGATACCCGTGCCACCCGAGTCCAGCACGGGAAACACGCCCGTGCCACCCGGCCCGGATGGTCCGCAGTAGCCGGGCCCTGTCTCCGGCCCTGCGGAGGCAATATACTTCCAAATAGAGACCGACTGCTGAACCCTGAACCCTGAA
>CAYGZI010000651.1:0-3383 GCA_964354245.1 uncultured Planctomycetaceae bacterium | reverse complement strand
CCATCTATGATAACGGGTTTGTCAACCGGGTGATTTGTGGTTTTCGCGGATCGTCTGGGGGCAGGGCTGTCCACGAGCTCCCGCTGAGGCGGGTGGCTCAACCATCTATTCGGGATCGCCGGAAGACCGACGTCGCCATGAAAACGAAATGCAAAGCAGCGCCGCCATTCACCCTAACGCGGGTCAATCCGCAAGGATCGCCCGCAGGGACACTGTCGGGGTCGCTGCCAGAATCCACACCGCCCATCGATTCGCCTCCTGGTCTCCCTTCTTTTCTAGGGCTAAGCCGACCTGCGGCTCGCCGCGACTCTCCGGGTGCGGAGCCGGGGTTGAGTTTCTGCCCTCCGGGTCGTCTTGCCGGTTTCCCTCTTCAGGGCATCCTCTCCAGCCGCCAGCCGGTACTCCTGGCCGGACTGCAACATGGCGAACATCACGCACAACAGCCGTCGGGCCACCGCGACGATCGCCTTCTTCTTCGAGCCCGTCTTCTTCTCCAGGGAATGAAACGTCCCCGACCAGCGTACCGAGCGGCCCGCCAGCCGCCACGCCGCCTGGATCAATACCCAACGCAACAACCGCGAACCCTCTTTGCTGATGTGCAGGTCCCATCGTTTCTCGGCGCTTTGCCGCACGCCGGGGTCCAGCCCGGCAAAGGCCACCACCGCCTTCTGGGAGCGGAAACGCCGCCAGTCGCCCAGCTCGCTGAGCATCACGTCGATCGTCACAGAACCGATCTGCGGAACGCTCTGGAGGATCGCCCGAGCTTCCTTTTCGGCCAGCGCCCCGGTGCCGGCAAACTCCTGCAACTGCCGATCCGCCTCCCTCAACTGCCGCTCGAAGAGGGCCAACTGCTCCTGCAAGGCGAGGACCGCGAAGCGATCGGCGTCGCTCAACGCCAGCCCGGCCAAGTACGCCTTTCCCCGCTGGGTGAACAACTCCGCCACGTCGGCGTTGTAGTGGGCCAGCGTGTTCCGCAGCTTGCACTTGATGGACGTGATCCGCCGCACCAGCCAACAGCGGTGCCGCACCAGCACCCGGTGCTGACGCACGCGGGGCGTGGGACGATAGGCCTCCGGGATCATGTCCAACGCCAAAAACACCGCCAACACCTCCGCGTCGATCTTGTCGGTCTTGCGGGTGCTCTCGGCGATCACCCGCAGCTTCTTGGGATGAGCCAGCACCACGCGGTGGGCCACGTCCTGGACCAACAGGAAAAACCATTCGTAGGCGGCGGTCGCCTCGACGACCACCTCGAACGCCCCCAGTCGCTTGAAAAACCCGCGGATCGCTGCCGTCTCTTGAGAGTTGAACCGGCGTCGGGCGACCACCTTCCGTCCCCGCCCGGCTCGCGAAACCACGCACAATCGGATAACATGTTTGTGGAGGTCGACGCCGACGTACTTCACGGCTTGGCTCCTTTTGTGGAAATGGGTGGTTTGGGACAGGTTCACAAACCGCCGGTTTACCACGTTTTCAAGGCCCAAGCCAACGCGGCGCGACCTCCGTTTTCATAGTTTCACCCTACCTACTTCTCGACGCCCAGCGCGCTTGCCAGCTTGCTCCGGTAGTCGGCGAAACCGGTCCGTTGGCCTTCACGCAAGTTGGTGAGCCCGCTGGTCGTGAGGGTCTCCATGAACGGCTGAAATCGCGCCTTGGCCAAGGCCAGCAGGTCCTTGTCGGCGCCGGCGCCTTTACCGGCCTCGATGCGGGCCCGCTCGACGATGGCAAAGTCCACGCTCATGCGCGAGAGCTTCACGCGACGCAACACATCGGGGTCGCCGGCGGCGAGCTTCTCGGCCTCTTCCCATAAAGCGTTGGCTTGAGTAAGGAGGAGGTTGGTTAGGTGCGGGCTATTGGGCTGGGCCCAGATCATTACGTGGATGTTCTCCTTCTCCACGCGGTCGTGGATCAGGTCGAGGTACTTGCGGATCGGCCCGGCGGCCGAGCCGTAGTAGCCCTCGAGGAACTCGCGCATGGCGGTCTGTTCGTCGTAGTCGGGGTTCCAGAGGAACTTGGCGGTCAGATAGCCGCCCAGGGCGGCCATCTCGCTGTGCGGCGTGTCGTAGGTGTCCTGCTCGAAGATGCCCTTGACGTTGTTGCGGACGTACAACTGGATGTTGTCGTTGCGCACGCGCTGGTTGGGAAACGGCAGCAGGTAGTTGGAGAAATCGGTCACGTAGTCCCAGACCCAGAGCCGCTGGGAGACCTTGGACCAGCCCTCCAGGTCGCGGCGGAAGGCCTGGTTGGCCGGGCTGTCGCAGGTCCCGAGCGGATGGGAGAAGCAGCACTCGATCGAGCAGAGGCGGATGATCACGTTGGGCAGCGGGCGCCAGCTCTTTGGCGGCTTGCGCGTCCACTGGTAGGCCAGCGTTTCCACGGCCTTGTCCGGAAACTGCTTGCCGGCCGCCTCGGCCACGCGGTTGACCAGGTAAAAGACCGGGGCCCCTTGCGATTCGTCGGCCTTGGCAATGGCCTGGCACCGCTCGCACTCGCAGTGCTTGTCGGTATCGTTCTGCGACACGGAGAAGACAAAGGCGTCGGGCTGGGCCTTCATCTCCGCCAGGATGCCATCCGTGCAGAGGCGGATCACGTCCTCGTTGGTGCAGCAGAGCTGGGCATATCCGTCCTGCCGCTTCCCGCCCACGAGGGAGAAATACTCCGGATGATCCTTGAAATACTTTTGCGGCGGGACGAGGTTGGCGAACGTATGGACGAAGCCGCCGCCCCAGCGGACCTTGCCGCCGTGCTTGGCGTCCAGGCTCGCGTGCGACGAGTTCATACGGTTCCGCGCGCACCAATCGCCGTCGAAACAGTCGAAGGTGAACGGCTCGCGGTATTCGAGCACGGGGACCTTCTTCTCGTCGATCGCCGGGAGCACCAGCCGCGGCACCTTCGGGATGCGGCTCACGCCCGGGGCAAACCACCGGCAGCCGAGGTGGTCCTCCAAGAGCCCATAGACTCCGTACATATTCCCCCGCAGCGCCCCGCCGGCAATGACCAGGTGCGGGCCGACGGTGCGGATCGCGTAGCCCTCGTTGCCCAGGGCCTGGAAGTCGATCTTCGAGTTGACTTTGGCCAGGTGGGCATTCTCGCCGAGGATGATCTCCCGCGGCCCGAGCGGCTGCTGGTCCGAGATGATCGGCAACTTCGCTCCGGTCATCTGCTCCAGGAACATCTGCAGCTCCTCGGCGCCATGCCTGGTGGAGGGCGAGGCATTGTCCGCGACCACGATCCGATAGGCGGATTGGCCGCCCTCGGCCAGCACAAGCTCGTCGGCCCGCCCCATCGCCTGGCCCGCCAGGCACAGCCCCACGGCAGCGCAGAGTGCAACAGTCGCTTGTCTCATGGTTAGAATCCCACTTCTACGGGGGTTTGCCGGCCGC
>CAYGZI010000650.1:0-3385 GCA_964354245.1 uncultured Planctomycetaceae bacterium | reverse complement strand
ACGTTTGCGCGAGTCATCCAGCACCAAGGAGAGCCGCTGGCCCTGCTTGAGCAGCTCGGGTTCAACGCGGTGTGGCTGCCGGGGCCGCCGGCGGCTGAACTCCTGCAGGAGGCAAGGAGCCGCGGTATATGGGTCATCTGCCGCCCGCCGCTCGGGCGCGGGCCGGATGCGCCCGTCGGCACCGAAGGACCGTTGCCGGAGATCGGTCCGGAGTTCGACGCCGTGCTGGCCTGGGATCTCGGCTGGGGATTGGGCGCCCAGCAGCTCCCCTCGATCCGCCGCCTGGCGGAAGAGGTCCGCACTGCGGACCGGAGACAAGGGGGCCGGCCGCTGGTGTGTCGCCCCGACGGCGAGCTGTGGGCTTACAGCCGGTGCGCTGCCTTTCTCATCCTAGGTCGTCCGACCCTCGGAACCGGCCTGGAACTGAGCCAATACGGCGTCTGGCTCCGCGAGCGGTCTCGGCTGTCCGTTCCGGACACGCCCATCTGGGCCGCCATTCCCACGCAGCCCACGCCAGCCCTGCGCGAGGCGTGGGCCTCGTCGGGCCGCAGCAACGGGCCCGCGGCCTTCTCCAGCGACCAGGTCCGATTGGCGGTCTACTCCGCAGTCGGGGCAGGGAGCCGGGGTATCCTGTTCGAGTCTTACTCACCGCTCACTGCGGGCGATCCCGACACGCGCCAACGGGCGATGACCCTGGAACTCCTCAACCTGGAGCTGAGGCTGGTCGAGCCTTGGGCCGCGGCCGGCACCCCGATGGACGCCATCGCGGGCAGCGAGGAGGGCGTCCTTGCCGCCGAGCTCCAGGCCGAACGCGCCCGGCTGCTCATTCCCGTTTGGTGCGCACCGCACAGCCAGTTCGTCGTCGGCCAGTCGGCGGGCCACAACGTCTCGTTTGTCGTCCCCGGAGTCCCCGAGGCCAGCGACGCCTACGAGCTCGTCCCCGGGAGCCTACCCCCGGTCGTCCACAAGCGGGCCGCCCTCGGCACGCGGGTCACGCTCAACGAGTTCGGCCCCACTTCCTTGGTCCTTCTGACTCAGGATCCGAAGGTCATCTCTGAAATGACTGCCCGGGCCGGAGCAATCGGCCGCCGCGCCGCTGAGCTCCAGCGGGGACTCGCCGCGGCCGAGCTGCAAACGGTGGTCGAGGTCTCCGAGCAGCTCCGCGGCCGGACAGCGCCCGTCCCGCAGGCGTCCGAGTGGCTGGGCACGGCGCAGAAGCACCTCGCGCAATGCGACGCCCTCTTGGCCGCTCGGGACCACACCGGGGCTTACCTGAGCGCCCAGCGGGCGATGCGGTCCTTACGCCTTGTGGAGCGGGCCCAGTGGGAGCCGGCGGTTGCGGGCCTGTTCTCTCCGGTCGCCAGTCCGCTGGCCGTTTCCTATCGCACGCTGCCGGACCACGTGAGCTTCTTGCAGCGGGTCCTTCGCTCGCAGCCCGGGGCGAACCTCCTCGGCGGGGGCGATTTTGAAGACGTGGGGCTGATGCTCCAGGCCGGGTGGCGGCACTTCCCGCACGCGACGCGAGGGGTCGAGAGTGCGGCCGATTTGAGTCCCGCGTGGGCCCACAGCGGCCGTTCCGGGCTCCGCCTGATCGCCCGGGCTCTGGAGCCGAGCGACTCGCCTGCCCAGCTCGAGTCGCCGCCGGTGTGGATCACCAGCCCGCCCGTCGCGGTGGAAGCCGGGCAAACGCTGCGGATCCAGGGCTGGGTGCGGATCCCAAAACCGATCGCGGGAAGTGTGGATGGGCTGTTGATCGTGGATTCGCTCGGCGGCGAGGCCCTGGCCGCCCACGTCACCCAGAGTCCCCGATGGCGGCAATTTGCGCTCTATCGCGTCGCGCCGCAATCGGGTCCGATGACGGTGACCTTTGCCTTGACGGGGCTGGGCGAGGTGTGGCTGGACGACGTGA
The DNA here is from genome assembly GCA_964354245.1 of uncultured Planctomycetaceae bacterium. Lineage (GTDB taxonomy): Bacteria > Planctomycetota > Planctomycetia > Pirellulales > Thermoguttaceae > CAYGZI01. Next base: position 1,476 of record CAYGZI010000650.1, on the reverse strand, counting down.
CGATTCAACCGCTCGGGAGGGATGAAGGATGAAGGATGAATGGGGAGCGGCCATGGCCGGCCATTGATCCCTCATCCCTCATCCCTCATCCTTTCCCCAACCCCCTAATTGACGGCTCTCGCGCGGGGGGTTATATTCAACGCCACACGTCTCCACACCCCTTGAACCAACCGAGGGCCCAAAACCATGTTCGTCGTTCCCAACTACGCGGTGGCGGTGTTGTTTTGTGTGATCACGATGCTCTGCTGGGGATCGTGGGCGAACACCCAAAAGCTGGCGGGGAAACGCTGGCGATTTGAACTCTTCTACTGGGACTACGTGATCGGCGTCTTGCTGATGGCCTTGGTCTTCGCCTTTACTCTCGGCGGCATGGGCCAAGAGGGCCGCGGCTTCCTGGACGACGTGAAGCAGGCGGATCTGGTCAACATCTTCTCGGCGTTTCTGGGGGGCATCGTCTTCAATGCCGCCAATCTCCTCTTGGTCGCCGCCATTGCCATCTCGGGCATGTCGGTCGCGTTTCCCGTGGGAATCGGGCTGGCGCTGGTCGTGGGCGTGGTGCTTAACTACGTGCGGGAGCCGCTGGGCAGCCCAATCCTCCTCTTCCTCGGCGTGGCGTTCGTCGCGGCGGCGATCGTGCTGGACGCGATTGCCTATCGCAAGATCCCCGGCCAGAGCAAAGGCGGCGGCAGCAAGGGGTTGATCCTCTCGATCGTCTGCGGCCTCCTCATGGGCACGTTCTACTTCTGCGTGGCCAGCGCAATGCCCGATTTGTCGAAGAGGCCCGTCGTGTGGGAATCGGGCAAGCTCTGCCCGTATTCGGCGATGGCTTTCTTCTCCCTGGGCGTGGTGGCAGGCCACTTCCTCTGCAATTTGTCGCTGATGATCAACTGGCTCACCGGCACGGAGCTTTCGCGTCCCGAGTACTTCAAGGGAACGGCGAAGGATCACCTTTGGGGCGTGGTCGGCGGGTGCATCTGGTCGGTCGGCATGATGTTCAGCCTCATTGCGAGCGAATCGGCGGGCTTCGCCATTTCCTATGGTCTGGGGCAGGGGGCGACGATGGTCGCCGCGCTTTGGGGCGTCTTCATCTGGCGGGAGTTCCGCGAGGCTTCGATCCAAACGAACCGGCTCCTGATGGTGATGTTTGCGGCCTTCGCCATTGGGTTGGTCCTGATCATCCTCGCGCGCGTCGTCGGGCAGGAGAGTCCGGAAACTACGGCTGCGCTGCTTGCAGGTGTCCTATGAGTGCTCCTCGCATCGTCGTGGTGGGCAGCTCCAACACGGACATGGTCGTCAAGGGCCGGCGGCTGCCCGGGCCGGGCGAGACGGTTAAGGGCGGCCAGTTCGTCATGGCCGCCGGAGGCAAGGGGGCCAATCAGGCCGTCGCCGCCGCGCGCCTGGGAGCGCAGGTGACGCTCGTGGCCAAGGTCGGGGCCGACGTGTTCGGCGATCAGGCCATCGCCGGCTACCAGAAGG
>CAYGZI010000649.1:0-3394 GCA_964354245.1 uncultured Planctomycetaceae bacterium | reverse complement strand
GATCAAGATCGCGCGCGGCAGCAAGTGGATGGACCGCGCGGCCGGCGACGCCCGCGACGTGGAGGTCGTCGAGGTGATCCGCCGCCACGCCGGCAACGACGTACACCTGGGGGTGGACGCCAACAACGGCTATGACCTGGAGGGCACGAAGCGGTTCTTGGAGCGGGCCGGCGGCCTTGGGCTGGCATGGATCGAAGAGCCGTTTCCCGAGCAGGTCGATCAGTGCCTGGAGCTGAAGCGGTTCGTGGCCCAGCACGGCTGGAAGACGCTGCTGGCCGACGGCGAGACCCAAGGCACGCTGGACGTCTTCCGGCCCTTCATCGAGGCCAAGGCGATCGACGTGCTCCAGGCCGACATGAACGCCTTCGGCATCGAGGGCATCCTCCGCGAGGCGGCGATGGCCAAGCCCCAGGGGCTTCTGGTGGCCCCGCACAACTGGGGCTCGCTGGTGGGATTCTACTTGCAGCTCCACGTGGGCCGGGCCGTGCCCAACTTCTACCGCGCCGAGCACGACCCGCTTACCAGCGAGATCCTGGTCGCCGAGGGCTACAAGATCACCGGCGGCCGGTGCAGCATACCCGATGCCCCCGGCTTCGGGCTCGTCGTGCGCGAGGAGCCGTTTGGGCGGGCGAAGATCAACTTCGATCTCGCGTAGGGTGGGACAAGCGCAGCGCAGTCCCACCGTAAGAAGAAAGCAGGTGGTAGGTGGCATATAGGGCCCCCACCTACCACATGCCGCCTCCCATCTACTTTCGTGGTGGGACTGCGCTGCGCTTGTCCCACTCTACAGTTGAGTCCTAGCGGTTAGTACTCCGGGAAAACCCTCCCCAGCGGCTTGGAGTTCTCCGGCTGGGCGTCCTTGCCGGCCGCCGGGATGTAGAACATCACCGGGCCCATGATCCCGCCGGTGCCCAGCTCGTTGAGCGTCTCGTTGCTCACGCAGACCACCACCGTGTTGGGCTTGCCCGGCCGGATTGCCTCGGTGGCGTCCAGCTCGAACGGCTTGAAGACGATCCTGGGACTGATGCCGATTGGCTTGCCGTTGACCCAGACCTTGGCCATCTCGTCGATCCCGCCGAACCAGAGAAAGACCCGCTTGCCCTCGGCCTCGGCCGGGACGTCGATGGTCTGGCGATACCAGGCCAGGCCCTTGTAGTAGCGAAGTCCCTGGTCCGACCACGTCCGGCTGGACGTGCGGATCGTCTGCCAGTTGCCGCCGGTGCGGCCGGGGTCCCACCAGCCGACCGCTTCACCGACACGCTCCGGGTCGATCTGAAAAAGCCACTCGTCCCGAAGGCCGGCCAGCAGGCGGTTTGCGCCCGTGGTCCGCGCGTGGCCTTGGGTGATCGTGCTTGCGAAGAAGCGGTTCATGTACTCTTCGGCCTTCTTGGTGATCAGCGGCGGGCGCCCGGCGCTCAGCATGTCGCGGAGCGCGACCATCTGGTCGAGTCCGCGCTTGGCTCCGGCATAATCGTGGACGGTGCGGCCCTCCATCGCCTTGGCAAATCCCTCCAGGAAAGAGAACGACATGGCATGGATACTCACGCGTCTCGATTCGATGCTCTCGAGCGGGACCAATAGGGCCGCCTCGTCGAGCAGGTTGCCGGCCTGCTCGCGGACTTCGGGGCCATAGACCAGGGCCATGTCCCAGATGGAGCCGGTGTGGTAGTCCGCGTCGTAGACGGTCTTGTCCAAGAGGTCGATATAGCGCCGCATGGGACCGGCCGCGGGGCCGAACGACTTCGCGCAATAGTCGTCCAGCAGAGTCTCGACATCGGCCGCATGGTCCCACATCAGCTTGTGGGCGATGTAGAGCGAAGGGCTGCTGCCGGCCCAATTGGTCATACACTCGGTTCGCCAGCCCGCCACGTGCAACTCGTGGCCCAGGGGCACCTCCTCGGCAATCCGGCGGATCATAAGGAAGGGCAGGCCCGGGTCGGCCAGGTTAAACCAATAGCCGCGGTAGTAGACCTGCGGCACGAGCTTGCCCCAGCCGTCGATGATCCGTTTCTCGTAGCTCTTTTCGGGGCAGACGGGGTTGTTCATGCCGTGGATGCGGCAGAGCGTGATCATGGCCACGGCGGGGACGAGCCTCGGGTCGGGCATCACCTTGACCGGCGGGCGGCAGTACGCCGCGTAGGCATAGAAGCCGATCCGCTTTTGGGGAAACTCGTCCTGGATGCCTTCCAGCACCTTGTTGAAGAACCAGACGTAGCGGTCGGTCATCGACTCGCAGTGGCCGAAGGGGTCGTAGTCGCCGGCGTCGAGCGCCTTGCAGCGGTCGCACTCGCAGAAACCCCGGCCGTCGTTCGCGCCCATGCCGATGGTGTCCGCCCCGGGATTGTCGCGGAAAAACTGCCTGGTGCTCTCGATGGCCAGCTTGAGGACTTCCGGGCTGGAGATGCAGAGCTGGCTGGTGGATCGTTTGCCGTTGCGGAGGGCGAAGTGCTCCGGGTGCTGCTGGAAGAGCGCGTCGGGGCGAACGCCCAGCCGGACGCCATGGGCGGAGGGGAATCGCGGCCCGCCGGCTCGCAGGTGTCGTTCCCAGGCGTCGTCGCCAACCCCCTGAAGATACCGCGACGGGAAGGACGGCACTTGGATCGTCGTCTGCTGTCTCAGTAAGAGGGTTTTGGACTCGGGGATGACCGTGCCCAACTCGCCGGGGAAAAACCACCGCACGCCCAGTTGCTCCAATACTTCGCACGCGCCGTAGAAGGTCGCCTCGGGCGACAGGCCGCGGATCGAAACCCGATCGGCCGCAACCACCACGGCCAGCGAGCCCGGGTCGGCGCCCTTGGTCTTGATTGCGTCCAACAGCGCCCGATCGGCGGCCGCGCCCAGGTAGACGGGCTTGAGGCCCTTCAGGTCGTCGCCGGCTCGGACGATCGGGAGCGTGGCGCCGGAGATCTTCTCGCAGTAAAGCTGGATTTGCCTGGCGGCCTCCTGCTCGGCCGAGATCGGCTCGGCGCGTTGGGGCCTCTTGGCTCGCCGCTTGCCCTGCTCGGCCGGAGAGGCCAGCGCCTCCTTGGACAGGACCAGGGCGGCCTGGGGCTTGCCGTCTTGCACCAGAGCGAAATGGCCGCCCGCGCGTCCCGGCTCCGCTGCGTCGGCCGCAGCGGCCGAGACGAGGGCCAAAAGCCCGAGAGTCAGTGAAAACCGCTTGCCCGTCGTGCTTTGTCGAGTAGACATACTATGGTCTCTCATTTAGGTCTGCTTTGTATTCCCTGTTGCTCCGCTCTTTCGATTTGCGGAGTGTCACAATATTCAACCATGTGAGAAGACTTCAATGTCCCTCACGGAACCGGACTTGTGGATTTCCCACATCCGGCTCTTCAGTAAACCTCACGTCACGGGCGATAGGGTGTACAGGTTGTGGACGATCCGCGGCCTCGGA
>CAYGZI010000648.1:0-3403 GCA_964354245.1 uncultured Planctomycetaceae bacterium | reverse complement strand
GGTCGCCCCGGCGTTCTCGGTTAAGACGCTCGACGGAAGACCGCTCCGGCTGCAAGACTACCGCGGCAAAGTCGTGCTGCTCTATTTCTGGGCCACCTCGTGCAAGCCGTGCATCGCTTCAGCGCCGGCACTGAAGGACCTGCACAAGGACCTGAGCCGGTACAAGGGTTTCGCGATGATCAGCCTATCGCTCGACGACGCAGATGTCGTGGTCCAGCAGCACGTCCAGCAATTCGGGCTCGTGTGGCCGCAAGTGCGTCTGGGCTCGGGTTCGGAAGTGGCCGCCAACTACGGCGTGAGCGGGGTGCCCGCGTACTTCGTCATCGGGCCCGACGGCAAGATCCTCTACACCGGGCTCGACTGGGACGAGATCCGCAAGACGGTCGCCGTTGCGGCCGACCGGTGATTCGCGGACAGGAGGCCGGACGTTCCTGTCTGGCGCAGGAGGCCGGACGTTCCTGTCTGGCGCAGGAGGCCGGACGTTCCTGTCTGGCTGCTGGGGACAGGCAAGAATGCCTGTCCTCCTGTTTGCGGCAGGCAGGAATGCCTGTCCTCCTATCCCCGGCAGGCAGGCATGCCTGCCCTCCTGACAGTGTGTCTCTTCCCGGCTCTAGAGATCGTAGAGCGTCTCGTCCACCTTGGGCGGCTTGAGCTTTCGAGAAATGGCACGGAGGCTGCCGCCGCGCGTGGCGCCCTCGCCTTCCGTACCTTGCCCTCCCTCCGGACCTCCCTCGCCCGGCCCGCCGCCGAAGGGGTCTTCCTGCTCCAGCGCGTCGCCCAGCTCTTCCTCGATCTTGTCCGGGTCTTCGCCCGCTTCCATGCGGCGCATGGCCTCTTCCATGCCGGGGCCAAGCGGCAGGCCCGTGGTGCCGTAGAGCTTGCGCATCATGCGGGCCATCTGGCGAGGGTCGTCCTCATTCATCCCCTCGGCCTCTTGGGCCATCGCCTCCATGGCCCGCTCCATCTTGGACTCGTCGAGCCCCGGCGGCAGGTCGGCTGGGCCATCCTCCGTGGCGGCCTCGGCACGGCGCCTGGAGGTGGCGAACCGCGACATGCGCCGCTCCAGCTTGGGCCGGCCGCAGCGGGGACAATCGGGCCGTTTGGCGGTGTTGATGGTCCGCGAAAGGAAGTTGAACACCGTATGGCAGTCGGCGCAGTAGAACTCGTAGATCGGCACGGCGAGATGCTCCCAAAAGGCAAAGACTGGCCTCACCGGGTGGGCGACGCGAGTGCGGCTCCTCCGCGCCCCCCCGACGTGCCAAGCTAATGTGTGCCACTGCTTGCCGCAAGCCAAGCAGTGTCGCGAGGTCCTGGACAGCACTGCTTCTGACGAAGCAGTGGCACACTGGCGTTGCAGTGGCACGCTGAGCACGGCTTTCCTATACATCGCCAATTGCTCATTCTTCTTATGTTCCCCGCCTCTCTTATTCATCCAGCCACGGTCGTCTCTGATTGACACACCAGGCTAACTTTGGAATACTACGGCGGTTACGGCCGGGCCGGGTGCGAAGATCGGCCTTGGTGGCTGGGGTTTCCGAGTCACGCCATTAGCCGGGACGAAACGACCATGCCCAATTGCGCCACACCCGACAAGATGGAACACCTCTACCAAGCGCGCCTGAGACGCTACGTCACGGCCATGCGCAACGAGAAGCCGGACATGGTTCCCATCCGGCCGTTCGTGGCCGAGTTCACGGCCAAGTATGCCGGCTACACCAGCCAGGAAGTCTCCTACGACTACGAGAAAGCCTTTGCCGCAGCCCGGAAGTGCGCAGCCGATTTCGACTGGGACGCCGTCGTGGGCAACATGGTCTACGGCTGGATGGGCCTGGTCAAGGCGATCGGACTGAAGTACTACGCCGTGCCCGGGATCGAAATCCCCCCCGACGCCGCCTTTCAATACCTGGAGCCGCCCGAAGACGATGCCTGGATGCGGGCCGACGAGTACGACCAGTTGATCGAAGACCCGACGGGCTATTTGTTCAACGTCTGGCTGCCGCGCGTGGCGGAGGACGTGGCGCCGATCGGCGAGCCCTCGACCATGCGCAACAACCTCTCGTTCCTCAAGGGCGGGATGGCGATGCTGAGCTACTTCTTCGGCTTCGGGCGCCAGGCGGAGCTGTTGCGCAAGGAGTCGGGCACGGTCTCGGCGATCTCGGGGATCCTCAAGGCCCCCTTCGACATCATTGCCGACAAGCTGCGGGGCTACAAAGGGCTGTGCACGGACATGTACCGCCAGCCCAAGAAGGTCGTGGCCGCCTGCGAGGCGATGATGCCGCACCTTGCGCACGTAGCCCTCTCCGGGGCCGACCCGGCCAAGAATGTCCCGATCGGACTCTGGATGCACCGCGGGTGCGTGCCGTTTCTCTCGCCGGCGCAGTTTGAGAAGTTTTATTGGCCGACGCTCCGACAGATCATCGAGACCCTTTGGTCCAAGGGCCACCAGACGCTCTTTTACGCCGAGGGCGACTGGACGGCCAGTCTCAACTACATCGCCCAATTGCCGGAGCGAAGCATCGTCTTCCACGCGGACCGGAGCGACATCGACAAGGTCCAAGCGGTCCTTGGCGGGAAGTTCTGCACGTGCGGCGGGGTCCCCAACGACCTGTTGGCCTTCGGCACGCCCGAGGAAGTCCGGGCCTGCTGCAGGAGGGTCATCGACACGCTCGGGCGCGACGGCGGCTACGTCATGGACGCCAGCGCCATCATGCAGGACGACACGAAGGCGGAGAACCTCCGGGCGATGACCGAGGCGACGCGGGAGTATGGGGTGTACTGAAGGGATGAGGGATGAGGGATGAGGAGTTGCGAGGTGGTCAAGATACGCTGATAGCTGACGGCCGACGGCTGACAGCCAGCAACATTGGCGGAGGGACGAGCAGTGGCCGACGAAGCAACCAAGCAAACCACGTCCAAGCGGCCCCCGGGCGCCTGCTTCCCGTGGGAAGAGAAACGCGAGGAATTCCCCAAGGTCTCCGGCGACAAGGAGTTGGTCAAGCGAGTCTGGGAGGACATCGACGCACTGGGCTACGTCTACATCTGGCAGGTCCTCCTCTCGTTCTGAAAGGGCGCGTTGATGACGCAGCACGACGATCTGGCCGCCGCCATCGCCTCCTGCGAAGAGGAAACGGCCTTGGGGTTCTTGCGCGCGAAGCTGGCGGCCGGCGTCTCGCCGCACGACCTCTTGGGCGCGTGCAACCGCGGCATGATCGAGCTGGGCAGCCGCTTCGGCCGCGAGGAGTGCTTCCTGCCCGATTTGATGTTCGGCGGCATGATCATGAAGCGGATCATGGAAGAGCTTGGGCCCCGCCTGGGAGTCACCGAGGCCGTCGAGGCCCGGGCCACCGCGGTCATGGGCACGGTCCAGCACGACGTCCACGACATCGGCAAGGACATCGTGGCC
>CAYGZI010000647.1:0-3406 GCA_964354245.1 uncultured Planctomycetaceae bacterium | reverse complement strand
CGTGGACGAGGTCGATCGCTACCCCTGGCTTCACTCGGAAACGGGCTGGCTCCAGGAGGCGGTCGCCCGGGATGTCCCCGTTCTGGGGATCTGCCTGGGGGCCCAGCTTCTCGCCAAGTCGCTGGGGGCCAAGGTTTACCCGAACGCGGTCAAGGAAATCGGCTGGTATGAGATCGAGCTGACCCCGGAGGCGGCGGAGGACCCGCTTTTTGCCGGCATCAACCCGCGCCAGATGGTTTTCCAATGGCACGGCGACACGTTCGATCTTCCCCCCGGCGCGGTCCACCTGGCGCGGAGCGATTCTTGCCGCCAGCAGGCGTTCCGCTGCGGCCGCTCGGCATACGGGCTGCAATTCCACGCGGAGATGACCTCCTCATTGATTGAGGATTGGCTGGACGACGCGGAGAACCGCCGCGAATTGGCGGCCCTGGACTCAATCGACCCCGAGGAGATTCGCGCCCGGACCCCGGAGTTCCTCCCGCGGATGGAGGCCCTGGGCCGGCACGTTCTCCCGCGTTTTGTCGCATTGTGCCGACAGTAGGCGGGTCACTCGGTGGCCCGCAGCCCTTCGCGGACGAACCAGAGGATGGCGCGGCGGGCAAGCAGGACGTAGGTGGCCACGCCGACGGTTATTTCCGCGACCAAGAGGGGCAAATCGTCCCAAGGCACAATGTCGCCGAAAAGGCGATGACGAGCCGCCACCAGCTTGGCGCTTAGTTCCACGCTGTATTCGCCATAGGGCACCGCCGCGAAAAGCCAATGACAACCCCCCGCCAGCACCGCCATGACGAAAGTGGCGGGCGCGGCGGGATGAAGCTGTGAAAGCCACGCGCGCCAGGGCACCTTGACCGTGGCCAGGGCAAAGCCGAGGTAGGGCGGAAACACCAACGCGATCAATCCGAGCGTGTATCCCAGGGCGACGTACCGGGCGGCGAGAAGAGGCTCATTGGGCAGCCATTGCAGTCCCAGATAGAGGCCGAGTGAATACGCCGTGCAGAGTACCACGGCCCCGGCCACGGCGGCCAGCGAGAGCCGCCTCGCCCGGCCCGCCGAGGCAAACACGTAGGCCAAGGCGTTGTAGCAGCCCTGCACCGGAATGACGACCGCCAAAATGGCCAGGATCGGACCGGCAGGGGTCCACTGCTCGCCTCCCAGCACCCGCATCGCCTCCGGGGCCACGATGGCCAGCCCCACGCCCATGGGCAGCATCGCCAGCAGGATGAACCGGAAGAAGCCCAGGAAGAGCCTGGCGAATTGCCGCGGGTCGCCGGCGGCCCGGGAGAGCGTGGGGAACATCAGCCCGGTGAGCGGCGTCACGAGCACGTGGACCGGCTTCATCGCCAGGCTGAAGGCCTGGCTGTAAAGGGCCAGCGGGACCTTGCCCAAGAGGCGGCCCACCAGGACCTTATCCACGTTCGTGGCCAGATAGAGCATCAGGTGGCTGACCGTGCAATGGCCGCCGAAGCGGACCAGCGCTCGGCTCCCGGTGCCGCGGAAATGAAGGCCGGGGCGCCAGGGCTCGGCCATCCAGGCCAACGCGGCCAAGGCGACGTACTCCACGTATTGCTGCGCCACCAGGGCCCAGACCCCATATCCGAGTAGGGCCAGCGTCACGGCCGCCAGGCCGCCCAAGGTCAGGGCCGCCAGGCGCAGCCCGGCTAGAGTGCCCAAGCGGAGCCTCCGCTGCAAAAGGGCCTGGTGCTGAGTGCCCAACACGAAGACCACCGACGTGCCCGCCAGGGCCACGGTCAGCCAGCCCAAATCGGGCTCTTCGTAGAACCAGGCCAAGAGCGGCGCGGAGGCGGCCGTCGCCAGGGCCAAACCCACGCCGAGGGCCTGGTTGACCCAGAACAGGGCCGAGACCTGCCGGTCGGTCAAGTCCTCCTGCTGGACCGTGACCATGTCCAGGCCCGAGGCCACCAGGATCCGCACCAAGGCCAGGACCGGCATCACCATCCCCAGCAGGCCGTACGGCTCGGGCCCCAACCATCGGAGGAGGACGGCCAGGACGACCAGCGAGACCAACTGGGAGGCGACTTGGGCCGCGATGACGGCCCGGCTGGAGCGACGCAGCGAATGTTCAAGCGATCCAGGCGAAGACACGGATGGGCCGGCTCGGCGAGGGTCCAAGGTCTTTCAGGGGAGCAGTTGCGGCCCCGGGGTCACGACGGGATGGGACCGCCTGGGCCTGTGTTTACCCGAGGTTCGCGCTCTTGGCAACCCGGTCGCCGGGGGTCAGGGAACTGTAAGCCCTGGCATGTCGAGGGCGCCATCGTCGGCCGGGAGTCCCGCTTCGGGCGTTTGCTCCGCATCGACCTCCAAGACAATGGTGTGGGGCCCCCACGCCCTGGCCAGCCGCATGGGCGGCTCCGGCGGCGCGGGCGTCGGCTCGCCCTGGGGCTCGGGAGTCGGCACCATCGCCGGGAGCAGTCCGCCCGGCGCAGGCATCTCCCCCTCGACGCGGACAACGACGATCTGCCCCGGCGCGTGCTCGTTGGCCGGCTCAGGCGGGGCCAAGGTCGGCTCCTTTCGCGTCTCCGGGACAGGCGCCAACGCAAAGCGTTCCTCGGGTGACGGACACGCCCGGTCGCCCTCAGCCGGCAGCGATGCCGCCGGGCGCGGCGCGTCGGCCCGCTCCGCGGCCAAGCCGGCGCACGCCGGGCGAGGGAATGCGCTCACATCGCTTTGGATCGCGCGCCGGACGGCGTCGGGAACACCAATCGCTCCCAGCGCCGCGACGACGATTGCCGGAACCAAGTAGCTCGGCCTCATGGTGGATGACCCTTCTCCCGCCCACGGATCTGCGACCCCATAGCTCCCAGTCTAGTCTCTCCTCCTAAGTTCTCAAGAGCCGCCCCCGGCCCTCACTAATGACGCGGTTTCATTTCGTTCTCGCCCTCTGTGGAGGCCCCATGCTTGACAACCCGCTCGCCGTTTGGACAATGACATCGGTTGGGCGCACGCGACACGACTCGGGGGAACGGCGACCGTAGGAAACGACAGTCGGCGGCTTTTGTCGCGGCCGGGAGGGCCTCCCCCGCTTCTTTCTGGTTCCGCCGGCCGCGAAGGGGCGCGAACCTTGTCCGGTGAGATCCTTTGGGGCCCGAAGCACCTCTGGGCATGGCTACCGCGCTGATCGGCCTGGGTTCCAACGTCGGAGACCGGCAGCAGACCCTCGACCGCGCCCTGGAGCTTCTGGCCCGCCACCCCGCCGTCCGCATTACCGCGCGAAGCCGGTGGTACGAGACCGCGCCCGTCGGCGGGCCGCCCGGACAAGGACCGTTCCTCAACGGGGCGGCGCTCCTGGAGACCTTGCTCGAGCCGGGCCCGCTTGCGTCGCTGCTCATGGGGACCGAAGCCCGATTGGGCCGGGAGCGCCGCGGGCGATGGGGCCCGCGGACCCTGG
>CAYGZI010000646.1:0-3409 GCA_964354245.1 uncultured Planctomycetaceae bacterium | reverse complement strand
CCAGGAATCTATAACACAAGGGCCGAATCCAATGCAATAGCAATAGGACACAAGGGAATCCCGGCACACTATCTTTTCAGAGTAGCCCGGTCACTCCGTGACCGGGATCCGGCGTCACGGAGTGCCGCCGCTACTTTGGCCGCGGAGCGATGCCGCTACTTTGGCCGCGGAGCGATGCCGCCACTTTGGCTCCGGCCCACCACGACTCCTACGTATGCCTTCTCTGTGATTGATACCGCCACGAACCGCACGGCCGACCACCGGAACGACCCACTGCTCCGCCTGGAGCACGTGGACAAGCGCTTCCAGATGGGCGAAGTCGCGGTCGACGCCCTCCGCGACGTGACCCTCGACATCCGCCCCGGCGAGTTCCTGGTGATGGTCGGGCCGAGCGGCTCGGGCAAGACCACGCTGCTGAACATCCTCGGCGGCATGGACACCCCCAGCGGCGGCCGAGTCTGGTTCCGCGATCAAGAGCTGACGGCCTTTGGCCCGGCCGAGCTTACCCGCTACCGCCGCGAAATGGTCGGCTTCGTCTTCCAGTTCTACAACCTGATCCCCAATCTGACCGCCCGCGAGAACGTCACGGTCGCCACCGAGCTGAGCCGCCGGCCGATGGAGGTCGAGGCCGCCCTGCGCCTGGTCGGCCTGGACGACCGCATGGACCATTTTCCCTCGCACCTTTCCGGCGGGGAGCAGCAGCGCGTGGCCATCGCCCGGGCTCTGGCCAAGGACCCGCTCCTGGTGCTCTGCGACGAGCCGACCGGGGCCCTGGATTATTCGACGGGCATCCGCATCCTGCGGCTGTTGGTGGACCTGAAGAACCGGCTGGGCAAGACGATCGTGCTGATCACGCACAATGGGGCGATTGCCCCAGCGGCCGACCGCGTGGTGCGCCTGCGGAGCGGACAGGTCGTCGAGACCCACCCCAACCCGGCGCCCGTCCCGCCCGAGGAGATCACCTGGTGACGACCCTGGACCGCAAACTGCTCCGCGACCTCCGGGCCGCCGGCGGGAGGCTCCTGGCCGTGACCGGGATCATCGCGGTCGGCGTGACCTGCTTCGTCGGGCTGTCCTCGGCCTACTACAACCTGGACGCGGCCAAGGAGCGCTACTATGCCCAGTGCCGCATGGCCGACTTTTCCATCGAGCTGAAGAAGGTCCCGCTGGCCGAGCTGGGCCCGCTGGCCGACCTGCCCGGCGTCGCCGAAATCCGCCCGCGGATCCGCTTTTACGTGGCCGTGGACCTGGAGGGATCGGCCGAGCCGCTCAACGGGCTGGTCCTGTCGCTTCCCGACGTTCACCGGCCGATGATCGACGACGTGGTGGTCCGCCGCGGCGGCTACTTCACCGAGCGCCGCGACAACGAGGTGCTGGTGAGCGAGAAATTCGCCGAGTATCACCGCATCGGCCCGGGCGACCGGATCCACCTCATCCTCAATAACCGCCGGCAGGAGCTATTCGTCGCGGGCACGGCGATCTCAAGCGAGTTCGTCTACATGCTCGGTCCCGGGGCGATCACCCCGGACCCCAAGCACTTCGGCGTCTTCTACCTGAAGCAGTCGTTTGCCGAGGACGTCTTCGACTTCAGCGGGGCGGCCAACCAGGTGCTGGGGCGCCTGGACGCCTCGCAGCACGGCAACCCCCGCGCGGTGCTTCGCCGGGCCGAGCAGTTGCTTTCGTCCTACGGCGTCTTTACGACCACGCCGCTGGAGGACCAGTTCTCCAACCGCTTCCTGAGCCAGGAGATCCGCGGTCTGTGGGCCTTTGCCTTGATCACGCCGAGCATGTTTCTGGCCGTAGCGGCGTTGGTGCTCAACGTCCTCCTGACGCGCCTCACGCAGCAGCAGCGTACGGTGATCGGCACGCTCAAGGCGCTGGGCTACTCCAACGCCCGGTTGTTCTGGCACTTGCAGAAGCTGAGGCTTTCGGTCGGGGTGGCGGGGGGCCTTCTGGGTTGTGCGCTCGGCTATGCATTGGCGGCATGGATGAGCTCGATCTACCGCACGTTTTTCCAATTCCCCGAGTTTCTCAACCGGTTCACGCCCGGCGTTCACGCCCTTGCCCTGTCCATCAGCGTCGGCTGCGCAGTGCTGGGGAGCCTGCGCGGGAGCCGGGCCGTGCTGCGGCTTCAACCGGCCGAGGCCATGCGCCCGGCCGCCCCGCGTCAGGGCCGCGCGATCTTGCTGGAGCGATGGGGCCGTTTCTGGAGATCGCTCTCGTCGGGCTGGCGCATCGTCCTGCGGGATCTCTTCCGCACCCGCGTGCGCACGCTGGCGGGGATCTTCGCGGCCGCGATGGGCTCGGCGGTGATGGTCAATGCCTTCATGATGTACGACTCGCCCTTTTACCTCATCGACTTCCAGTTCCGCCGCGTGCTCCAAAGCGACGTGGACCTGACGCTCAAGGACGAGCACGGCGAAGAGGCCCTCGCCGAGGCCGCCCGGCTCCCCGGCGTGGACCGCGCCGAGCCCTTGCTCAGCGTCGCCTGCACCTTGCGCAACGGCCCCTGGGAGAAGAAGGGCTCGATCACGGGTCTCGTGGCCGGGGGCCGGTTGACGGTTCCCCGCGACCAGGCGGGCCGGCCCATCCGCATCCCGCCCACCGGACTGGCCATGAGCAAGACGCTGGCCGAGATACTCCACGTGCGGCGCGGCGACCTGGTGAGCGTCGAGCCGGTCAAAGGGCTTCGCCGCCTCTACCAAGTGCCCGTGGGCGAGATCGTCGAGGGCTACCTGGGCACGGTTGTCTATGCCGACTTCGAGTATCTCAACCGGCTGGTCGGCGAGGAATCCGCCGTAACGGGAGTGCAGCTCCGCTTGGACGGCGATGCCGAGCACCAGCGGGCCCTCTACCGCGAGCTGAAGCGATTGCCCGCGCTCCAGGCCACCAGTGCCCGCACCGAGACCATTCAAGGTTTGGAGGAGACCGTGCTGCGGAATCAGTGGGTCATCATCGTGCTGATGGTCGGGTTTGCCGCGGTGGTTTTCTTCGGGAGCATCTTGAACGCCTCGCTGGTGAGCCTGGCGGAGCGGCGGCGGGAGGTGGCTACGCTGCGTGTCTTGGGATACAGCCCCTGGCAGATCGGCACCCTGCTCTTGCGCGAAAGCCTGATCGTCAACTCGATCGGGACGGTGCTCGGGATGCCCCTGGGATACGTGCTCACGGTGGCGACGGCGACGGCTTATGCCAGCGAGATGTTTCGCCTGCCGATCGTCACCTATCCGGCCACCTGGTGGCTCACGTTGGCCCTGGCGGTCGTTTTTGCCTTGGCCGCCCACTTGTTCGTGCAGCGGACCGTTCACCGTATGGACTGGCTCGACGCCATGAAGGCCCAGGAGTAAGTACCGTCTTCTGCCCTCTGCCTACTGCCTACTGCCTACTGCCTACTGCCTACTGCCTACTGCCT
>CAYGZI010000645.1:0-3419 GCA_964354245.1 uncultured Planctomycetaceae bacterium | reverse complement strand
CACCCGCCACCCGCCACCCACCGTCCGTCCCTCTCCCCTCGTCCCGAGCCCATAGTGGCCCAGGTGAATGCCCGTGAGCACGATCTCCAGGTGCCCGTGGTCCACCAGGCGCCGCACCTCGTCGAGGACCTCGCCGACCGGCCGGCTCCAAAGGATCGGGCGCACGCGCGGCACGATGCAGTAGCTGCACGCCATGCGGCAGCCGTCCTGCACCTTGACAAAAGCCCGGTGCAGCCGGCCAAACCACGCGATGCCGTCGGGCATTTCGGCGACTCCGAAGCGGGCCAAGACCGCGGGCAAGTGCCGCTTGTCCGTTACCACCTCGACCACGCCGGGCAGGGCCGCAACTTCCTCCGGCGCCCGGGCCGCGTAGCATCCCATGACCACAATCTCGGCCCGCGGGTACTTCCGGGCCAGGGCCCGGATGAGCTTGCGGCCCTTGTAGTCCCCCTCCAGGGTGACGGTGCAGGTGTTGACGAGGCACAGGTCGGCCGGCTCGTCGGCCGTGGCTTCCCGGTGGCCCGCACGCAGCAAAGCTTGGCGCGCGTACTCCGTCTCGTACTGGTTGACGCGGCAACCGAGGGTCCGAACGAGGAATCGGGGCACCGGGCAGACCTTCCAGCCCTGTGACAGTGGCTCCAATGGCCGGATTGCAGGACGGCCAGTATACTTTATGGCTACGATCCGGCCGAGTCTCCCCCGAAATGATGGGCCACCGCGAGTTGCCATGCCATGCCTTCCATCGACCAGTACCTGCAAACCCACGCCAGCCGTTTCGAGGACGAGCTTTGCGAGTTCCTCCGCATCCCCAGCGTCAGCGCCGATCCGGCACACCGCGGCGACATCGACCGCGCGGCCCAGTGGATCGCCGATCACTTGCGCGGGCTCGGCTTGGCTACGGAGGTCATCCCCACTGTGGGCCACCCACTGGTGATTGCAGAATCCCAGCAAGTGGAGGGGGTGCCGACCGTCCTGGTCTATGGGCACTACGACGTGCAGCCCGCCGAGCCCTCGGACCTTTGGCAGTCGCCCCCGTTCGAGCCGACCCGGCGGGACGGAAACCTCTACGCCCGCGGCGCCACCGACGACAAAGGCCAGGTGCTCACCCACGTCTACAGCGTCGAGGCGTGGCTGGCCACCCAAGGGCGCTTGCCGCTGAATCTGAAGTTCCTGATCGAGGGTGAGGAGGAGGTCGGCAGCCAGGGACTCTCCGCCTTCCTGGCCGACCACGCCCAGCGATTGGCCTGCGACTGCCTGGTGATCAGCGACGGGGCCCAGTTCGCCCCGGGCCAACCGGCGATCACCTACGGCCTGCGGGGGATCGTCTTCTTTGAGCTGCACCTGACCGGCCCGAAGAGCGACCTGCACTCAGGCTCGTTCGGCGGCGCCGTCACCAATCCGGTCAATGCGTTGGCGCGGATGCTGACGGCCCTGGTGGACGAGCAAGGGCGAATCCAGGTGCCGGGCTTCTACGACGACGTGGTTCCGCTCTCGCCCAAGGAGCGGGAGCAGTTTGCCGCCCTGGGATTCGACGAAGCCCGGTTTCTCCGTCAGGTCGGAGTGGACGGGGCCGTCGGTGAGGCGGGCTATACGAATCTGGAGCGGCGCTGGGCCCGGCCGACCTTCGACATCAACGGGATCGGCGGCGGCTACCAGGGCACCGGAGGCAAGACGATCATACCGGCGCAAGTTGCGGCGAAGTTCAGCTTCCGCCTCGTCCCCAACCAGAATCCGGAGAAGATCATTGCGGCCACCGACGCGATGCTGAAAGCCCTCTGCCCGCCGGGGATCGCGATGACACTGACAACGCACCAGGGTGGGCCCGGCGTGCTCGTGCCGTTGGACAGCCCCTACGTTCAGGCCGCGGCCCGGGCCATTGAATATGGGTTCGGCCGGCGCCCGGTGTTCGTGCGAGAGGGGGGCTCGATCCCCATCGTGGCGACCTTCCACAAGACGTTCGGGGCAGTTACGCTGCTGGTCGGCTGGGGCCAGGACGACGACGGCGCCCACGGGCCGAACGAGAAGTTCTGCCTGGCCGATTTTCACCGCGGCATCCGCACCAGCGCGCGGCTTTGGGAGGAGCTGAGCGCGGTCGGCAAGAAGAAATAGGAACGCGGGGCAAGCTCCGCCGCTACGCTGCCGGGCCGACACGGCCCGGCTCTGACCACTGCCCGTGGGGCAGGTTGCCAACCTGCCTACTGCCGTCTGCCTACTGCCTACTTCCCATCATGCTCGACCGCAAGTACATCGTCGAAAACGCCGAACTCGTAAGACAAAACTGCGCCAACCGCGGCGTGCGCGTTGACGTCGACCGCGTGCTGGAGGTGGAGGCCCTGCGCAAAGCCCGCCAGGCGGAGGTCGATCAGCTCAATCGGCAGGTCAACGAGCTGTCGAAATCCATCGGCAAGGCCAAGGACTCCGCCGAGCGCGAGGCCCGCAAGGAAGAAGGCCGCAAGCTCCGCGAGCAGACCGCCGCGGCCCAGGCCGAGATGGACCGCGTGGCGGAGGATCTGGATCGCCTGCTGCGGCAGATTCCCAACATGACCCACCCCGATGCCCCCGTGGGCATGGAGCCGCGCGAGGTCGGCCGCGGCAAGACCCCGATCCGGCAGTTCGACTTCAAGCCCCTGGATCACGTGGAATTGGGCGAGAAGCTCGGTCTGATGGACTTCGAGGCGGCGGCCCAAGTGACCGGCCACGGCTTTTACTTCCTCAAGAACGAGGCCGTGCTCCTGGAGCTGGCCTTGCAGCGCTACGCCGTGGGCACGCTGATCGAGGAGGGCTTCACGCCCACGACCACTCCCGACCTCGCCCGCAACGAGGTCCTCGAAGGGATCGGCTTCATCCCCCGCGGTCCGGAGACCCAAATCTACAGCATCGAAGGGACCGACCTGAGCCTCGTGGCCACCGCCGAGATCACGCTCGGCGGGATGCTGGCCGGCCAGACCCTCGACGCCGGGCAACTGCCGATCAAGATCTGCGGCATCAGCCACTGCTTCCGCACCGAGGCCGGGGCCCACGGCCGGGCCACGCGCGGACTCTTCCGCGTCCACCAGTTCACCAAGATCGAGATGTTCGCCTTCACCCTCCCGGACGAGAGCGACGCCATGCTGGAGCAGATCCGCGGCATCGAGTGCCGCCTGTTCGACGGCCTGGGCATTCCCTACCGCGTGATCGACACGCCCTCGGGCGACTTGGGCGGGCCGGCCTATCGCAAGTACGACCTGGAGGCGTGGATGCCCGGGCGCGGCGAGTTCGGCGAGATCACCAGCACGTCCAATTGCACGGACTATCAGGCCCGGCGCCTGGGAATCCGCTATCGCACCAAGGGCGAGAAGGGGACCCGCTTCCTCCACACGCTTAACGGCACGGCCATCGCCGTCAGCCGGGCCCTGGTCGCCATCTTGGAGAACTACCAG
>CAYGZI010000644.1:0-3429 GCA_964354245.1 uncultured Planctomycetaceae bacterium | reverse complement strand
AATGGTCTTTGCCGGCGGCAAGGTGTACTGGGTCAACTGCACGGGTCCTGAGAAGACCGTCGGCGAGCGGGCCGGCGAGTTTCGCGCTTTTCTGCAAACGATGAAACCGGTCGACCTGCCGTGATGGAGTCCCGCGTGACCTCGGCCGCCAAGGTGCAGAAACCCCTCGGGGGCGTCCGTCGTCCGGTCGGCGCTCTGGCTGGGTTGGCGATCGCGGCGGTCGGCCTCGTGGTTGTCCTGGCCGGCTTCATTCAGACGTTGGTCCAGGGAATCGAAGGCCGACTGGCTCTCCGGCAAGGCGAGACCGCCCAGACGGTCAATCTCACCCATCGCAGTCAGCTCACGCTGTTGTCGCCCCGCGGCAAGGAGGTGAACTCCACCGAGCTTTGTTTCTCTCCCGGACCGGCCGATTGGCGCGGCGACCGTCAGTTGGATTTCGGCGACGTGGACGGCATAACAGTCAGAGTGCTGCGGTTCTACCGTCACGCCCGCTACCAGGCGGAATGGGTGGCCGACGAAGCCGGGCTCGGAAAGCCGGCGATCCAGGTTGCCGCGTCCGACCGGCAAGGCCGGGCGTTGGGGGAGCGCTGGTGCGTGCCCGGGCTTCTTCGCGGTCCACCCGTCGCAGGGGAGCCGAACCTTTCGATTCAGCAAGCCTCCGTGCAGTCGTTGCTGGACGATTTTCTCGCGCCGCCCCCGCTCAAGCCGGGCAGCCGTGGCATCCTGTCCGCGCACTACAAGGACCGCGTCTACCGGTTTCCGGTCGATGGCAACACGGGCAAGAGGGTCCCGGTGGGCGACAGCGGCTTGACCGTGGAGATTCTCGATTACTTTGCCAACGCAAAGTCGAGCAACGAACAGTTCAGCTCCGACGGAACGGAGCCAAAAAACCCAATGCTGCGGTTGCTGGTTCATGCGCCCGACGAAAAGAAGCCTGTTCCGGAGATTGCCTATGCCACCGAACCGCTGGTGAACTACGAGTCGATCAAGCGACAGAAGTGCCCGGTGAAGTTCTGGTACCACCATCCGGCCGTCACGGCCGCCTCGGGGGCCGAGTTCCTGCAAACGCCGGACGGAAAGCTGTGCTGCCGGGTCGGCGCCGGCGGGGCCTACCAACCGCGAGGCGAAGTGAAGCAGGGGGATCGGATCGAGGTTTCACCCGATCGCCAGATTTCCCTTCTCCGGTACATTTCCCACGCCCGGCGGGAGGGAACCTTCGCACCCGTCGAACTTGCTCCCGGCGAAACGACGGAAGCGGAGGCGGCGGCACTGGTGGAGGTGACCGCTGCCGACAGGACCGAGCAGTTCTGGCTCGGACGAAACGACGCACAATTGGGCGTCCGGAGACTCCAGACGGCCGGCGGACCTCTCATCGTCACGTTCGGGTATGAAAGGTATCCTTTGGGCTTCTCCGTGAAGCTGGTCGACTTCGACCGGGACACCAACCCAAACTCCGCAAGCGGCGCGTCGTGCGTCAGCCACGTGTACCTGTCCGAGGGGGCGCAAGACCCGGATTTCATTTCGGCCGACAACCCGCTCCGGACGGTCTCGACCGGCAGCCCGCTCCGGTACGGCGCCTTCACCTTCTATCAATCCGGCTTCCAGCAGTTGCCCGGCAATGTCGATCTGTCGCTTCTCCGCGTGACGAGCGACCCGGGACGCCTCTTGAAGTACGTGGGCGGCGCGATGATTTGCGGCGGAATCCTGCTCGTGTTCTGCCTGCGCGCCTTCGCGCGCCGCCTGCACTCTCAAGCCGAGGAGGGGCGACGATCTCCGGCTTCTCCTTCGATCGGCGGGCTTTCTTGAACGCGACGGGCCCCGGCGCCTTGACCGCGGCTATGGTCGATAGATAGTATCTTCCTTGGCCGTTGCACCGCGCATAGGAGTTGCCACAAGCCGAGGAGGGTCTACGATGTCCGGTTTTCCTTTCGATCGACGCGATTTCCTTAGCAGGTTCGGCGGCACCGCCGCGGGGGCGGCCGTGGCAGCGGGGCTCTCCGGGCAATCTCTCGCCGCAGCCCAGCCCGCGGGCCAGAAGAAGTGGCAGCCCGTCTCCGACCGCAAGGTGCGGTTCGGGATCGTGGGCTATGGGGTGTGCCAGTTTGGGGCCGCGTTCGGGTTCCAGGACCATCCCAACGTCGAGATCGTCGCGGTGAGCGACCTGTTTGCGGATCGCCGCAGCGGGCTGATGAAGGCGTGCCGGTGCGGGAAGTCGTACGAGTCGCTGGAGGTGCTGGTCAAAGACCCGAAGATCGAGGCGGTCTTCGTGGCCACCGACGCCCCCAGCCACGCCCGCCACTGCACCGAGGTGCTCCGGCACGGCAAGCACGTCATGACCGCGGTGCCCGCCGTCTGGGGCTCGGTGCAAGACGCCGCCAAGCTGGTCGAAACGGTGCGCCAGACCGGCCTGAAGTACATGATGGCCGAGACGAGCTGCTACCACGCCCCCTGCCACGCGATGCGGCAGGTCTACCGGGCGGGCGGCTTCGGGCGCCTGGTCTACTCCGAAGGCGAGTACTACCACTACCTGACCGCGCCGATCGGCTCCTACAAGAACTGGCGCGTCGGCTGTCCGCCGCTCTGGTATCCGACCCATTCGACGGCCTATTACGTGGGCGTGACGGGCAAGCGGTTCACGGCGGTCTCGTGCGTGGGCTTCCGCGGCGGGCTGGCCGTCTACCGCAACGGCGCGAACCAATATCAGAATCCTTTTTCCGACGAAATCGCCCTGTTCCAGACCAGCGAGGGCGGCACGTCGCGCATGAGCATGTGCAAGTCGATCTACGGCAAGGTCGAGGAAACGGGCCGGGTGTTTGGCGAGCGGGGGTGGATGGACGGGATGCAATACCACGGGACGGCGAAGAACCTCCCGGATCTTTCGCGCCCGCCGCTCCCGCCGACCGTGCCCGCCGGCGGCCACGGCGGCTCCCACGGCTACCTGAGCCACGAGTTTGTCGGCGCCATCTTGGAAGACCGCGAGCCGCTGGTCAACGTCTACGAAGCCCTGGCGATGACCGTGCCGGGGATCATCGCCCACCAGTCGGCGCTCAAAGACGGCGAGACGCTGAAGGTGCCGCAGTTCGAGCGGCCCAAGACCTGACGCCGCAAACGCACCCGCGTCGAGGGAGACCGCTATGAATAGGCTCCGTGCTTCGATCCTCCTGCCGGCGATCCTCGTCGCCGCGCCGCTTTGCTCTTCGGCTGCGCCCCGGCCCAACTTCATCCTCATCAATTGCGACGACCTGGGCTACGGCGATCTGGGCTGCTACGGATCGACCAAGCAGCGCACCCCGAACGTCGACCGGCTGGCCAAGGAAGGGACCCGGTTTACCAGCTTCTACTGCACCAGCGGCGTCTGCACCCCCAGCCGCACGTCGTTGTAGAGCATGAGCGGGTCTCCGGGGCTCAGCTCGAGCGCCTTATCGGCCT
>CAYGZI010000643.1:0-3434 GCA_964354245.1 uncultured Planctomycetaceae bacterium | reverse complement strand
CGGATCGGCAACATGCCGTTCTTGAAGCAGTTGTTGTAGAAGATGTCGGCGAAGCTCGGGGCAATCAGGACGCGGAACCCAAAGTCCTCCAGTGCCCAAGGGGCGTGCTCGCGGCTGGAGCCGCACCCGAAATTGCGCCGCGCCAGGAGGATGCTCGCTCCCCGGTATTCGGGCCGGTTCAAGACGAACTCGGGATTCGGCGACCCGTCGTCGCAAAATCGCCAGTCGAAAAACAGGAATTGTCCGAAGCCGGTCCGCTCGATCCGCTTCAAGAACTGCTTGGGGAGGATCTGGTCGGTGTCCACGTTGGAGCGGTCCAACGGGGCGACCAGGCCGGTGTGTCGAGTGAATGCTCGCATGGAAATCGCTTTCAGCATTGGCAGGCAGGTGGTAGGTGGCATGTGGTAGGTGGGGAGGGGACAGGGGTCAGCGGACTCTACCGCAACCACTCTCGAACGTCCAAAAAATGCCCGGCAATCGCCGCGGCAGCGGCCATTGCCGGGGAGACCAGGTGGGTGCGTCCGCCTTTGCCCTGACGCCCCTCGAAATTCCGGTTGCTGGTCGAGGCACAGCGCTCGCCCGGCTCCAGCTTGTCCGGGTTCATGGCCAGGCACATGCTGCACCCCGCCTCGCGCCACTCGAATCCTGCCGCGGTGAAGACCCGGTCGAGCCCCTCGGCCTCTGCCTGGCGTTTCACCAGGCCGCTGCCCGGAACGACCATGGCCGAAACCCCGTCGGCCACGCGATGCCCCCGCGCAACTGCCGCTGCCGCCCGAAGGTCCTCGATCCGCCCGTTCGTGCAGGAGCCGATGAACGCCCGGTCGATGCGAATGGACGCGATCGGCGTGCCGGGCTCCAGGCCCATGTACTGGAGGGCCTTGGCGGCCGCGTTGCGGTCGGAGGGGTCGGAGAAGTCGTCCGGGTCGGGGACTTTGCCGCCGACTTCGACCACCTGGCCGGGGTTGGTGCCCCAAGTGACCTGCGGCTGGACCTCGGCCGCGTCGAAGACCTCGACCCGATCGTACTTGGCCCCGGGGTCTGTGGGCAGCTTCTCCCAGCGCGCGACTGCGGCGGCGAAGTCCTTGGGAGCGAAAGGACGCCCCTCCAAGTACCGATACGTCTTCTCGTCGGAGGCGATCAGTCCGGCGCGGGCGCCTGCCTCGATTGACATGTTGCAGACCGTCATCCGCTCTTCCACGGTCAACGCGCGGATGGCCTCGCCGGAGTACTCGATGCAGTAGCCGGTTCCGCCCTGGGTGGAAAGGCGTCCGATCACGTAGAGGATCAGGTCCTTGGCGGTCACGCCTGCCGGGAGCCGGCCGCCGACGCGGATCTCCAGCGTCTTGGGCTTGGACTGCAAGAGGGTCTGCGTGGCCAGGACGTGCTCGACCTCGCTGGTGCCGATGCCGAAGGCCAGCGCGCCGAATGCCCCGTGCGTGGCCGTGTGGCTGTCGCCGCAGACGATCGTCGTGCCCGGCTGCGTCAGCCCCAACTCCGGGCCGATCACGTGGACGATGCCCTGAAGCGGGTCGTCGAGGTCGTAGAGGTGAATGCCGAATTGCCGGCAGTTCTCGCGAAGGGTGTCGATTTGCCGCTTGGAGACCGGGTCGGCGATCGGCAACCGGCGGTCGGTGGTGGGCACATTGTGGTCCATGGTGGCCACGGTCCGCTCGGGGCGCCGCACGGTGCGGCCGGCAAGCCGCAATCCCTCGAACGCCTGGGCGCTGGTGACTTCGTGAACCAGGTGCAGGTCGATGTAGAGGACCGTCTGCTTGCCCTCCTCGGCATGGACGACGTGCTCGTCCCAGATCTTGTCCAACGTCGTGCGCGGGGCTTGCGAGGTGCTCATAATGGGCGTGCGAGAGTGGTCGGTTGGTCGGAAACGACGGCGGTGGACGGACGACCTTGGCGCTCGAATGTCGTAGAGGGCCGCAAGCCGGCGAAGGTTCGTCCGGTCGCCCGCAGAAAAGTAGCCGGGTCACTCCGTGACCCGGGCTGCGGATTACGCAGTGACCCGCTTTACCTCCTCCTGCGGCTTGCGCACGTCAGGACGCTCGCCGGAGGTCGTCGCAATCCCCTATTATATACAGCGCGGCGCGAAGGGGCTCACGCGGCTCGACGGCCCGTCGCGCGCATGGCCAACTCCTCGACGTGCCGGGCGGAGACGACGCGGAAGCCAGCCGGTCTGCCGCTCTCGTCGAAACGCCCTTGTACCACTAAGGACTGGTCACTAAGCAGCCGCGGGATGTATAGCCATGCCGAGGCGAGCGACGGCCGGCTGAGCCCCCCCGAGACGACCAGCAAGTCGACTTTCGCCATGCTGTTGGCCGACCGAGATATGGCCGTCAGGGGGTCCCCCGGCAGCAGGCGGACTCTCGCCCCAGTCCGGCGGAGCATCTGATAGGCCGCTTTGAGCGGGAGCCCCGCCTCTTCGTCTGTGGCCCGGGCCTCGAACTGATCGACCCCGACGTAGCAGACTTGGCTGTCCGGGAAACGCCTTTGGGCCACCTGGATCATGCGCACGGCCCGGCGTCCGGTGCCGACCCCGATTTCGAGGATGCTCCGGACTTCGCGACGGTTAATGGCCCGGTAGAGGGCCCGATCCGTCGTCGGCTGGGAAAGAAAGACAAGATAGAAAAGTCGCCAGCGGCTCGTCACGGCCTTGCTCGTCCTCCCTGACGCGTGAGTCAAAGCAGCGGGACAAGTCCGGTTTCCTGACGGATATCCCAGTCGGTTGCGCAAGTTTGCGAGAGAAGCGGACTTATCCCCTTTGTCTCTTCGGCCGCCGACAGGCACGGAGTCGAGGGGAAAACGGTCTGCCCGCGAGGATCTGGCGAAGGTTAACTGGCCGTGGCAGCGGGTCTTCAACGTCGGCTTCCGCGTGGTTTGCGAAGCCGAGTAGTCGAAGGCCGCAGAAGCCGGGACCCCGGCTTCAGGCCCAACGCGGTTGCCGGCGTTTTTGCCACCGGGGAGTTGCCTTTCTGGCTTGCCCTTCGGGCCGTAACGCCGGGTTTGGGCCGCACTGCCCCTCCTTATGGTGGAACCAGCCGATCCCATAGTACACTCGCCACTCCGAGTGTAGTGGACTTCTCTTCTGTGCCGATTTCAGCGAATGACGGGGTCTTGTCTTGCGATTAGCCAGGAGACAACCGTAGAGGGGGGTCGGGTATGAGGGGACTTTCATTTCTCGCAACTATTGTCTGCACGCTGGTTCTCGGCGGGTACTCCCTGACGGCGCTCGGGCAGGGGTACGGGACCGATACCCAGAACGTTCTGACGCCGGCCGCGGGCGGCATGGCGGGGGTCAGCATCGCCTTGCCGCAGGATGTGCCCGCCGCGGTCTTCGGCAACCCCGCCACGCTCTCCCAGTTCCAGGGGACCCAGTTTACGCTGGGTGGCGCGTGGGTTGAAGGATACCCGACGGTCATCCGCCA
>CAYGZI010000642.1:0-3442 GCA_964354245.1 uncultured Planctomycetaceae bacterium | reverse complement strand
AGGAGCCATTGTTCCAGCCGGATCCGCCGCCGGCTTTCCTCCAGCGCGGCCAGCAGATACTGCACGGCCGCCCAAGGCATTTCCCGGAACCGCAGCCGGCTCAGCAGGTGGATCACCAGCGGCGCAGCGGCCGCGGGCAACCACCAGAGCATTCCCTGGCTTGCGAACTCGAACCCTAGAATCCGGGGGATTGGAAACATAGGTTTTTGCAGTAGGGCAGGCATCTTGCCTGCCAAGTGCATTGACGGGAATCCTGCGCTACGGGGGCTGAGATCGACCCGCGTCCAACTTTTATGATCCTATTGCGGCGGGCCGGCGACAAGGGCCGGCGCAGGAGGACAGGCATTCCTGCCTGTCGCAGGAGAGCAGGCATTCTTGCCTGTCGCGTCTGTGCCGACTGGCGTGAAACGTGAAGGTCATGCCCAAGTGAGAAGTGAGAGATGAGGAATGCAAAGGGCAAATTGGCTAACAGTCGAGACTGTAGCAACCAAATCGGGTGTGGGAGGGTGGAACGGATGAAAGGAATCACGAAAACGCGAGAGAACGGAAACGCGAAACAAGAGCCGATGAACGAGCAGTATCCCTGACGCCGTTTGCCAGGTTTTCTTCGTGCTTTCGCCCTTTCACGCTTTCGCAGTTACCCGATTTCCTTGCCAGAGTGTCCAACAGTCCTTCATTTTGCACTTTGCACTTCTCATTTCTCACTTCTCATTTCTCATTGGCGCAGTCCGGTTGTGGTGTGTTTCGATAGGCGAACGACAGACAAGAATGTCTGTCCTCCTGACAGACAAGAATGTCTGTCCTCCTAGCGGACGCGGCAGCGGAAGCGGAGAATGCCGCCCTTGCCGGGCTGCAATGGGTCGGTGATCTCCCAACGCAGCACCAGCGAGCCGGCCTCGTTGGCTTGGGTGGAGAAGCCGGCGGGCACGCTCGACTGGGCGCTCTGGGGCACGTAGTCCAGGCGCGTGGTGAGGTTGTCGAGGATCGTCACGTTGCCGATCGGCTGGTTGCCCACGTTGTCGAAGCGGATCGTGAAGTCCACGGTGTCGCCCGGCTCGGCAAAGGGCGTGGAGGCGACCTTGATGACGCGGAGCCTCGGCTGGGCGGGCGGCTCCTCGACCGAGAAGATCGTCTCCGCCTTTTCGTTCTGCACCACGGCCGACGCCGCTTTGTTGTCGAGGATAATCTGGACCGCCTGGATGTTCGACCAGGCGACCGCCGCAGTCACGCCCCGCGCAAGCCATCCCTTTTCCGCCGTCTGGAACTCGCCCGTGCGGATGACCGTCAGGTTCTCGTAAGGCAGGAAGGCGTCCTGGAACCCGCGCGGCCCGATGGCGGTGGACATGGTCCCGTCCCACTGGCGCGTGCGGAACGTGGTGAGCGATTTCTGCCCGACCTGGCGTGCGGCCTGGAGGTTCTGCTTGTTCTTCAAGGTGGTTTGGATTTCGCCGTGCGTGGCCAGGCGCTCGGGCCGGTAGACTCCCGAGGAGGCTTCCACCTGGTCGTCTTGGCGCAGGCTCACCACCTGGCGCACGGCGCGGAAGCGCGGGCTATAGAGCCAGACGCGGTTGCTGGGCTCGACCAGCGTGCGGCCGTCGAGTGTGTCGTAGTGGGCGATGGTATCCTGCACTTCGAGGCCGCGGACCTGTCCGTCGCGGGCCACGCCGGCGGGAACCCCGCTGTCGCCGCCATCGGCAAGATACTCGTCCTGCGGCCACGGCTGGGAAATGCCTGGCGGCGCCCACGGGACTGGGCCTTGAGCGTCTGGCGGGCCGGCGGGGTTTGCGCCAGACAGGAATGTCTGGCCTCCTGGCGGTGCGCCGGTGTAGGCGGAGGAGGGCAGGGCAGGGGGGGAGCCGTCGGCTTGACCCCAAGGTCGCCCCCCGGGCTGCTTTACCCCGTGGCACGAGCACATCATCAACGTACACAGCGCTACGAGGATCGGCCGCCCCAGGCGCGGGAGTCGCTGCTTTGCCGGACTGGCCACGAAAGAGCGGTTCATCGCGGCGGCACCTTGGAGGGCTGAGGATCCTGCGGCGCTTTCTTCGCCGGCGCGGGCCGCGGCAACGCGGCCTCCCGGGGCGCAAACTTGATCCACGGCGGGCAGCCGTAGAGAAACGCCACGTCGATCGCGTCGGCCCGCTCAGGGACCCGCGCCCCCATGCGCACAATCGCCACGGGCCGCCCCAGCGCATCGGCAACGGCCAGCGGGTCCGTGCCCGGGGCCACGTCGAACCAGCCCTGGTCCTTCCCCGCCTCTTGGACCGGAAGGGCTTTGTCGGGGTCTTCCAGGTAGACGATCCGGGTGACGAACTTCCCGCTCAGGGCCGCCTCCAGGTCGTCCCTGCCTATCTCGATAACGATCGGAAAGCGGAGTTCCTGGCCGCGAGGCGCATAGACCCGGTCGATCACTTCGATCGTGGGGAAGACCTCCACGCCGGGCTGGAGCGGAAGGTTCATCAGTCGCAGGCGATAGACCTGCCCGATCAAGAACCCTGCCCGGAGCGGGGCCTTTTGCGGTTGGCCGAACCGGCCCTCTTCGGCCAGTGCGACCAGGACGCCCTCGGGGACCGCGATCTCGACCGGCTGAAAGTACCCGGGAAGCGGCCCGCCACGCTGGAGCTGCTGGTTGCCGATCACCCCCGGGGGCATTCCCGCCGGGTGGAGGAAATGAACCGGCGGCTCCTGGGCCGGCAAGCGGGCGGTCGCCAGGCACGCGATGACCATCATCGCCGCACGGCCCAGGACGCGTCTGCGGCAGTCCCGGGCGTGGTGTACCAGGGCGCGGCGATTCGGGACCATGGCGACGGTTTCCTCGACGGGACTCCAATTCACAAGCGGCCGGTGGACCGACGGGCGGCCCACGCGGCCTGCGAAAACCTCGCGCCCCGGGCGCAACAGATCAGTTGCCGTTGCCGTCGGCTGCCTCCTGCGGACATGGGGCGCCCGTGCCGTCCGGACGGATCACCTCGCGTCTGTCGCCAATCGGCTGCCGGAAGTGCGTCGCGCCTGCCGAGGTCTGCTCGACAATCCTGGCGTGGTTGGCCGGCTTGGGATAGCTCATGCCCGGCTCCTGCTTGACGTCGATCCGCACGCGCTCAGTCGGCTGAGGCAAGTGGACGTTGGTGTGGTTAACGATCGTGTGCCGCTGCAAGCCGGCCGGGATTCCCAGCGGGACGTGGGGCGGGCCGGGCAGTCCGATCGGCGTGCCCGACATCGGCATTCCATACTGCGGGCCGCTCACGCCGGAGATATAGCTTCCCGCGCCGAAGCCGGGGCCGCCGACCATCGGCGGCTGCAACGGCACCGGGCCCCCATTGGCCGTCGGGCGGATGAAAGCGGCTTGCGTGACGCCCGCGGCGTTGCCGTTTCCGCCGGGGACTTGCAGGTCCTTGTTGCCCAGCCGGACCACGGCGAGGATCGCCCCGCGGCGGTCGGCCTC
>CAYGZI010000641.1:0-3452 GCA_964354245.1 uncultured Planctomycetaceae bacterium | reverse complement strand
CAAAGGCAGCGATTGAGCCGCCGCCGCCAGTTGCCGCTCCAAGAGCCACTGCAACCACTCGTGGAACTGCACTTGGCGAGGGTGCTCGGCGGCGAACCGCTTGACGGCCGGGCTGGCGGGACTGCGGTACTCCGCGGGCCAGGCGCGCCAGTCGCCGCCGAATTGGGCGGCCAGGGCGCAGTAGGCGGCGAAGGGCTCGATCTCGGCCCGGCGCCGGCGGCAGTAGTCCTCGAAATCGCCGTCCCCCGAAAAGCCGGCCCAGATCGCCTCCAACGCCTCCTGCTTGAGCCGAAAGACCGACTCGCGATCGATTTGCCGCTGCGCATTCAACGCCCGGCCTGCCGCGGCGAGCTTCTGCAGCGCGGGCCCGAGCCGCTCCGCACCGGGGACCTCTTCGATCCGCAGATAGAGCGGGTTCAGAAATCGCCGGCTGCTGGGGTAGTAGGGGCTCGGCTCTTGCGGCAGCACCGGCCAGTCGGCGTCGAGGGGATTGAGCACTAGGAGCCCGGCGCCGAGCCCGGCGGACCATTGGGCAAGCTCGCGCAAGTCGGCCAGATCGCCGATGCCCCAACTGGCGTGCGACCGCGCGGCGTAAAGCTGCACGGCCCAGCCCCAGGTCGCCTCCGGCACGAGGCATTGGCCGGGAGCGACGATCCACCGCACGGTGCGGTCGGCGCCGTCGGGTCGAAAAACGTGGCAACCCCACGGGAGATCGGGCGGCAGCGGGCCGCCCAAGCGAAGCCGCGTGCCGTCCTCCAGGGTCAGTTCTCCCGGCTCACTGGAGCCGCTCATATCGGCCGGATAGAGCACGCGAACCGGATCGTCGGCCGCGGCGCCAACGTCGCCTTCCTCCACGCCCATGGCGGCGAGGATGGCCGCCCGGGTCTCGGGGCTGGACTGGTGCCACCCGCCTTCAACGTCCCAATAGCCGTCTTGGACTGCCCAGGGGTCGGTGTGCATGGGTTTAGAAGGGGTAAAGGAGCCAGGACCTCGACGCTCAGCCCATCCGTCAGTCGAAGCGCGGCTTCTTCCAGCTCCGCTCGATCTCCTCGAGCGACTTGCCCTTGGTCTCGGGCACGTAGCGCCAGACGAACAGCACGGAAACGACGCAAAACGCCGCGTAGAGCAGGAACGGCAAGGCCCGGTGGAACACGTCGATGAGCCACGGGCTCTCGTCCATCATCGGGAAGGTCTGCGTGACCACGAAGTCCGCCAGCCACAGGCAGACTGTGGCGATGGCCATGGCCCGGCCGCGGATCCGCGTGGGGAAGATTTCCGAGAGGATCACCCAAGTGACCGGGCCGACCGAGAGGGCAAAGCACGCGATGAAGTCGAGCATGAGCAGGAGCACCCAGATGTCGGTCTGCTGCAAATAGGCTGCCGCGGCAATGCCGAGGAGCGCGAGCCCCATTCCGGCCGAGCCCACAAGCATCAGCGGCTTGCGGCCCCAAAGATCCACGGCGCGGATGGCGACGACCGTGAAGGCGACGTTGACCGCGCCGACAACGACCTGCTTGAACATCGCCGCGTAGACCTCGGAGCCCATCTTCTTGAAGATCTCCGAGGCGAAGTAGAGGAAGACGTTGATGCCCGTAACCTGCTGCAATACGGCCAGCACGACGCCGATCACCAACGCGGCCCTCATGCCGGGCTGAAAGAGCTGCGTCAAGGATCCGCTCTCCTCGGCGATCGCCCTCTCAATGGCCGCCATCTCGACCTCGGCCGCGTCCGGGCCGCTGATCCGCGTGAGAATCGCCTCGGCCTCCTCCGGGCGGCCTTGCTTGGTGAGCCAGCGCGGACTCTCGGGGACCAAGAGCAGCAGCCCGAGGAACAAGACCGCTGGCAGGGCCGCAAAGCCGAACATCCAGCGCCAGCCCTCTTCCACGTTCCAGGGGTGGCAGCCCCAGCGCGACAAGATCGTCTCCACCGTGACGCCGTGCTGGGCGAGGAACTCAAGCACGGCCTTCCGGTTTGCCTCATCCCGGGCGCCAACAAAGGCCCTCATCCGCACCGGCTCGGACAGAAACGCCTCGACGGCGTCGCGTCCGACGTCGGGGGCTTCTCGCCGGATGAACTCCCGGGCCGCTCCGGCCGTCAGAGGGCCCGTGGGCGAGCCGATGTGCTCTGTAACCCGGCCGCGGTCGGACCAGGTGCCGTATCCGGCAATAAAGTAATTGACGAAATAGGCCACCATGATCCCGGAGACGATGGCAAACTGGTTGACGGAGACCATCTTGCCGCGGATCCGCGCCGGGGCGACCTCGGCGATGTACATGGGCGAGCCGATCGAGGCGGCCCCGATCGCCACGCCGGCCATGATGCGGAAGACGACGAAGAGCGTCACGTTCTGCGGAAACGCCGTGCCGAGGGCGGAAGCGAAGAACAGCAATCCGGCGAGCACGAGCATCCGCTTGCGCCCCAGCCGGTCGCTCAGGAAGCCCGCCGCGGCAGCCCCCGCGGCACATCCCAAGAGCACGCTGGCGGCCGCCCAGCCCTTCTCGAATGCCGGGTCGAGTTGGAAGCAGGAGGTCAGAAACCCGATGGCCCCGGAAATGATCGCCGTGTCGAAGCCGAACAGCAGGCCGCCCAACGCCGCCACGACCGTCAGCAGCCAAACGTAGGCAAGACTCCCGCCGCTGGTTTCTGCCGCATTGGACACCGGGCTTCCTCCGCACTGAGCCAGACTCGCAAAGGTGGACCGGCCCATCGTACCGCGGGCCGCCGGGCCTTGACAAGTGGGCCGGCCGCCAATCCAATGAAATCGCGCCGTGCCGGCGCGCGGCACAAGTGCCGCCGCTAAACGAACTGCCGTCTGCCGTCTGCCGTCTGCCTACTGCCTACTGCCTACTTCTTCCCATGATCTCCCGCCAACGCGTCCTTGCCGCTCTCAATCACAAGCAACCCGACCACGTGCCTCTGGACCTGGGCGCCAGCGCCGTAACCGGCATGCACGTCAGCTCGGTCTGTCAACTCCGCCAGGCCCTCGGCCTGGACAAGCCGTGTACGCCGGTCAAAGTGGTCGAGCCCTACCAGATGCTCGGCGAGATTGCCCCGGACCTGATGGATGCCCTGGGCGTGGATGTCGTCGGCCTGGGGAGCCCAAGGACGATGTTCGGCTTCGAGAACAAGGATTGGAGGCCGTGGACCCTGTTCGACGGCACGCCCGTTCTGGTGCCGGCCGCCTTCAACACCGACCCGGAGCCAAACGGGGACATCCTCATGTATCCCGAAGGGGACAAGTCGGTCCCGCCCAGCGGGCGCATGCCCAAGGGCGGGTACTACTTCGACAGCATCGTGCGCCAGGGGCCGATCGACGACGAGAAGCTCAAGCCGGAAGACAATCTCCAGGAGTTTGGCCCGATCAGCGATGCGATGCTGGAGCACTACGCCCGCCAAGCGGACCGGCTCTATCGCGAGACGGATAAGGCGATCCTGGCCAATTTCGGCGGCAC
>CAYGZI010000640.1:0-3455 GCA_964354245.1 uncultured Planctomycetaceae bacterium | reverse complement strand
AGCGGAGCCTGCGGGTGCTGGATGGCGGGGTCGTGGTGTTCAGTGCCCGCGAGGGGGTCGAGGCCCAGAGCGAGACCGTCTGGCGCCAGGCCGACCGGTATCGCGTCCCCCGGATCGCCTTCATCAACAAGATGGACCGCGAAGGGGCAGACTACTTCGGCACCCTCGAGGAGATCGAGAAGCGCCTGGAGTGCAAGGCCGTGGCGGTTTCGCTGCCCGTGGGCTCCGGGCCGCCGCACTTGCAGAACCCTTTCCGGGGGCTGCTGGACTTGATTGAGATGGAGATGCTTACCTTCCACCCCGAGAAGGAAGGGACCGAGGTCCGGCGCGGGCCGATTCCGGAGGAACTGCGGGACGAGGCCGAGATGTGGCGGGCCCATGCGCTCGACCGGCTCTCGTTCTACAGCGATGAACTCACGGAAAAGATGGTCCACGAGGAGGCAATCCCGAGCGATTTGATCCACCGCGTGCTCCGTCAGGCGACGCTCCAGAACGCGGTCGTCCCGCTGCTTTGCGGGTCGGCGCTCGACGGAATCGGGGTCCAACCGATCCTCGATGCCGTGGCTGCCTGGCTTCCCAGCCCGCTGGACGTGCCGCCGGTCGAAGGCACCGACCCGAAGCAACCGGAGGTCAAGATCCCGCGCAAGCCCGACCCGGAGGAGCCGTTCTGCGGGCTTCTGTTCAAGATCCAGGCCGACCGGCACGGCGACCTGGACTACGTGCGGGTGTATTCCGGGCGGCTGAAGGCCGGCAGCCGGGTCTACAATCCCGGCAAAGACAAGAAGGAGAACGTCCCGCAGCTTTGGCGGATCCAGGCCGATCGCCGGGAGCAGGTCCAGGAAGTGGGCGCAGGAGATATCATCGGCGTCATCGGGCTGAGGCATTCGATCACCGGCGATACCCTGTGCGACCCGCGCCACCCCATCCTGCTGGAATCGATCGCCTTTCCGGAAACGGTCATCTCCATGGCCATCGAGCCGGAGACCTCCGTGGAGCGGAAGAAGCTTGCCGACGTGCTGGAGATGATGAAGCGTCAGGACCCGACCTTCCGGGCCAAAGAGAGCGAGGAGACCGGTCAGACGCTCATCAGCGGCATGGGCGAGCTGCACCTGGAGGTCATCAAGCACCGGCTGCTGCGGGACTTCGGGCTGAACGTCCGCGTCCACAAGCCGCGGGTCAGTTACCGGGAGACGATCGAGAAGAAAGTCGAGTTGACGGGCCGGTGCCACCGCACGATGGCCGGCCAGAGCCTGTTCGCCGAGCTTACCGTGCGCATGGAGCCCTTCGCGCACGGCGCAAGGCCGGTCACGGTGATCGCCGGCTGCGGGGACCAATTGCCGGGACCGCTCTCGAACGCGGCCATCCAGGTGCTCACCGAGCAGGGAGAGGGCGGGGGGACGTTTGGTTTTCCGCTCATGCACGTGAAGATCACGGTGCTGGGCGGGGTGGTCCACGAGACCGGGTCCACCGAGCTGGCCTTCCGTCTGGCGGCGGCCGACGCCTTCAACCGCGGGCTGCGCGAGGCGGGAGTGGTGCTTCTGGAGCCGATTATGCGTCTTGAGGTGACGACCCCCGAGGAGCACCTGGGCGATTTCGTCGGCGACCTGCAGCAGCGCCGGGCGGTGATCACGCGCACGCACAACCGCGGGCGAAACACCGTGATCGAGGCGCATGTCCCCTTGGCGAGTCTGTTTGGCTACTCCAACGCGATGCGGGGACTGAGCCAGGGCCGGGCCACGTGTACGATGGAGCCCCACTCCTATGCCCCGGCCCCCCCGGAAGTGCTGGAGAGCTTCGCGTAGGGAAGACGACCGGTGACGACAGCCGGGCCAGTAACTTGCCCGTAAACTGGCGGCGTATTAGCATACTATGGTGGGAAACGAGAGACGGGGCTACTGTTAACGGGGCCATTGCGATGAAGATCACGGTTGACGACGCGCTGCGAAGCCGGCTCCACGATTTCCGTTTGCCGCTCGAACTATGCGATGAGTCCGGCAAAGTTTTGGGCTACGTGACGCCGGTGGTGGATCGTAGCCTGTACGAAGGGGTCGACTCGCCCGTGAGCGAGGAGGAACTCGATCGCCGGAGCCAGGCGGGCGGCGGTCGTCCTTTGGCCGACATCCTCCGGGACTTGGAAGGCCAGGGAGCTGTCTGACGCTGCTAACGCGATTGATGTGCGTCTGCGGACTTCGCCACTCGACCAAGGCGAGTCGCGCGAAAAGGGCCGGCGGATTCTCCTCCTCCCACCGCTTGGCGTGAAGTTTGAGGTTTTCCCGGGCGACCGCCTTGTCCGCGTGTTGCACGTCTGGCGGTTCGAGAAACGCGGCTCGTAGGCGGTAGTGTGGGTCAAGGTGGCGCAGCCCCAGCTTTCCGCAACGAACATTCGGCCCAGTGTTGCTGGGGCTAGCGCCCCAGCCTACGGGACTTCACGTAGAGCGGGCCTTGAAGCCGTCCACGCCCGCGGGTCCAGACTTCAAGGCCGTTCTCGATGGCGAGTGTCGCGATCAGCGCGTCATGCTGGCTGCGCGGATTTCCTTATACGCTTCGGGCGCAATGAGGTCCTTCCCCGCCACTTCTGCCAACGCCGAGTAGTCCCTCTTCTCGCTGGAGACACTCGTGGGCTCAGGAGTCTGGACCATCACCACGATCTCCACATCTTTTCCGATCAGATCCTTGAGTTCCGGCAATCGCAGGGTCTCGGAATCGAGGTGCGTCCGGACGCGGATGACTTGCATGAGTGGACTCCGCCATGCGAGACTGAATGTGAGTATTGTACCGCAAGGCAGTCCGCGTCGCCACAAATAACCCGTTCGGGGACGATACCACCCATCGTGATGGTCACTTCTCTCCGAAAACGGGGAAACCGGAATTGTCTTCTCGGACCCGTTGACACCCGATGGCCAAGCCAGTAGGATTTTTGGTTTCTCCCCTTCGCGGGCTAGGGAAGTAGGCGCGTATTGGCAAGTTGGCAGCGCGGTGTGAACCGGGAGGATGTCTGTGGCCGGGCAAACCAGTGAGGTGATCCGTATCCGGATGGAGGCCTACGACCACGCGGTCCTGGACCAAAGCGCGGCGGATATCGTCGATACCGCCAAGCGGACCGGATCGGTGGTCCACGGCCCCATCCCGTTGCCGACCCGGATCGAGCGATACACGGTCCTCTCCAGCCCGCACGTGGACAAGAAAGCCAGGCAGCAATTCGAGATCCGCACCCACAAGCGGGTCATCGACATCATGCAGGCCACGGCGAAAACTATCGAAGCATTGAACAAATTGAGTCTTCCCGCCGGTGTGGACATCAAGATCAAGGCTTCCAGCCGGCGATAAGACCGTTACACTGTTGGGCATCATCGCGTTGGCGACTATCCCTAAGAGCCTGGGGTAACGTATGCACCGGAAGTCAGGTGGGTAATCCCGGCCGGGGGTCGGTTGTTCCCACTGGCGGGGTGATAGAA
>CAYGZI010000639.1:0-3459 GCA_964354245.1 uncultured Planctomycetaceae bacterium | reverse complement strand
GCCCTTGAATGCGACCGCCTAACCTCGACCTTCTCATTCTTCATCCCTCATCCTTCATCCTTCATCCTTTCCCCCGTCGCCGCTGCTTCGTGCATCAGGCGATCGAGGATCCCGTTGACGAACTGGGGCGAGTGGGCCGCTCCGTAGCGTTTGGCCAGCTCCACCGCCTCGTTGATCGCCACCCGGCCGGGCGTGCCGCAATACAGAATCTCGTAGGCCCCCAGGCGCAGGACGTTGCGGTCGGTGGCTGCCATGCGGTGAAGGCTCCAATGGGCGGCGGTTTGCTCGATCCGCCGGTCGAGCTCCGAGCGGTATTGCCGCACGCCCGCCACCAGGCCCCGGGAAAACTCCACCAGGTCCGGCTTCTTCAGGCGGCGCCGCAACAGGGACTCGCCCTCCTCCGGGCTGCTCTGCGGATTGAGGTCCTCCTGGAAGAGGACCTGCAAGGCGATCTCGCGGGCACGGCTGCGGCGGGTCATTGGACCAAGGTCCGATCGACAGTCTCTTTCGTCTCGTAAGCACGAATGACGAAATCCAAATGACGAAAGAAATCCAAAGCCCGAAGTACGAAACAACCCCAGCGAGACGTCGTAGCGTGTCACTCCTTCGGACTTCGTGCTTCGTCATTCCTTCGACATTTGGCTTTCGTCATTTGGGTTTCTCACATTCCAGTACGTTGGGCCCCCGTCTTCCCGGTAGCTTCTCCATCAGGCTCACCATCTCCAGCGCCGCCTCGGCGCAGTCACTCCCTTTGTTGCCGATGCGGCTGCCGGCCGTGTCTTTTCCCTTCGTGCCGGCCTGGCCGCCGGAGCGGGCAATGGCCTGTTGGAGGGTGTTGCAGGTGAGCACCCCGAACAAGACCGGCAGCCCGTGGCGCACGCCAATCTGGGCCAGGGCCGTGCTCACTGCCCGGTTGATGTGGTGGTCGTGGGTGGTCTCGCCGCGGATCACGGCGCCGAGGCAGAGCACGGCCTGGTAGCGTCCGCTGGCGGCCATGCGCTCGGCCACGGTGGGGATCTCGAATGCCCCCGGTACCCAAGCCACGTCGATCCGGCCGTCGGCCACGCCGTGCGCCCGGAGCGTCTCCAGGGCGCCGCTCAAGAGCCCTGATGTGATCGTGGGATTGAACCGCGAGACCACGATCGCGAATCGGCCATCGGGCGCGGTGATTTTGCCTTCGTAGACGTTGGGCACGGGATCAGGGTTCAGGGTTCAGGTCAAAACAAGAACATGTTCTTCATGCCGCTGCCGGGATTCCGTTTTGCCTTCGGGGCCTTCTTGAACGTGCGCAGGTCCCGCGACGGCGGGATGTCGATCTTCTCACCCTCCAGCAACTCCTGCACAGTGAAGACCTGCAATCGCGGGTGCTTGGTCCCCCAGGGCGACTGGTAGAACCCGGCACTCGCGGCTTCCGTGCGCATGTTCTGGGTCGGCTCCTGCAACGTAATGACGACGCCGACCGCGGCCTGCTCGCGCTCGACGACCCCGCGCAAATCGCGGACGTGGGCAACACCGGGTTTTCCCGACTTGACCGACAAGACCACCTGCTTGGTCTTTCCGCTCTCCGGCTCGTCGTGAAAGAAGACACGGCCGTCAATGCCTTTGTCGGCTCCCTTCTTCTGCTCGGCCGGCCGCGCCCCGACCAGGCCAAGGGCCCAGTATTGGAACTGGTAGGGGTCTTGTTCCGCAATCGCCCGTGCGCCGGCCAAATCCACCGGCTCCCCGATCACCTCGTAGGTGTCGGCAACGGCTTCGCCAAAGGCGTTCTGGAGACGATGTTTGATCAGCGAGACCGCCAAGTGCGTGATGTCGATGCCGATCCACGCGCGCCGGAGCCGCTGGGCCACGGCGATAGTCGTTCCACAACCGCAGAACGGATCGAGGACGGTATCTCTTTCGTTGCTGCTGGCCCCGATGATCCGTTGTAGCAGTGCTTCCGGCTTCTGCGTGGGGTACCCGAGCCGTTCAGCGGCCGCGGCGTTGATCGGGTCAATGTCGGCCCATACGTCGGTCACGGCGATGCCGGGGAGGTCGCGGAGATAGCTTTTCAACCGCGGCATGCCCCCCTTGCTGAAGAGTATCCGGCCGGCGGCAAGCAATGCGCCGATTCCGTCCTGGTCGTACATCCAGTGCCGTCCCGAAGGGGGCGGGATCTCTCCCCGCTCGCCAAATCGACGCGGCGGCCCCGCCCCGGCACCACTAAGATCCGAGACCCGGAAGGGAGTCCCGTCATCATCGTGCATAATGTCGTGGCCGCGAAGTTCCTCAAGCTCGTGGGGAACCACGGGCGGATTCCAGATCGTCTCGGCTGACTTGGAGTAGAACAACAGAATGTCGTGGACTCGGCCGAATTGCCTGCCGCTCTTGCGGCCGGTCGTCCTCCGCCAAACGATCTCATTGCGGAAATTAACCGGGCCAAACACCGCGTCAAGGAGCATTCTCAGGTAGTGACCGGCCGTCGGATCGCAGTGCAGGTAGATGCTTCCGGTCGGCTTGAGCACGCGGTGCAGTTCCTTCAACCGCGGCGCCATCATGGCCAAGTAGGCGAGCATATCGTTTTCGCCGATCGCCTGGCGGAAGCCCTGCATCACCAGGGAGACTCGCCCGCCCGTTTCCACGACCTCCTGATACGCAGCCGCTGCCGCTTGATCCCACTGCCACGTGTCCTCGAAGGCCCGGATCTGGGCGGCCGAGCGCGAGCCGTTCTGCTCGGCGAAGAGGATGTTGTAGTCCTGGTCGCTCTTGAACGGCGGGTCGAGGTAGATCAGGTCCACGGACTCATCGGCGACGTGCTCGCGGAGCACCTTCAGGTTGTCGCCGTAGTAGAGCGCGTTCCCCATACTCTCTCCCTGCCGTTCCTGCCGCTTGAAGATAGCAGGATCTCCTCCGTCCCTCAACGCCCGATCCCTGGTCCCGCGATCCCGCTGCCGGGCCGACACGGCCCGGCTCTGAACTCCGACCCCTGAACCCGGAACCCTGAATCCTCACTTCATGTTCATGCTCATCAGGAACTCGGCGTTCGTCTTCGTCTTGTTGAGCCGGCTGACCAGAAGGTCCATGGCCTCGGGCGGGTTCATCTCGTTGAGCACGCGCCGCAGCACGCACACCCGGCGGTACTCCTCCGGGTCCATGAGCATCTCCTCTTTGCGCGTGCCGCTGCGGTTGATGTCGATCGCCGGCCAAATGCGCTTGTCCACCAGGCGCCGGTCGAGCACGATCTCCAGGTTGCCCGTCCCCTTGAACTCCTCGAAGATCACCTCGTCCATCTTGCTGCCGGTGTCGATCAGGGCCGTGGCGATGATGGTCAGCGATCCGCCCTCCTCGATCTTGCGGGCGGAGCCGAAGAAGCGCTTGGGCCGTTGCAGGGCGTTGGCGTCCAGACCGCCGGAGAGGATCTTGCCGGAGTGGGGACATTCGCTGTTCCACGCCCGGGCCAGCCGGGTGATCGAATCCAGGAAG
>CAYGZI010000638.1:0-3460 GCA_964354245.1 uncultured Planctomycetaceae bacterium | reverse complement strand
CGTGACGCTCAGCGCGGGCCAGTCGGTGCTCTACCAGTCTTTCGGCAACCAGCAACTGGCCACAGCGGGGGGCATCAGCGGGTACGTGTGGAACGATCCGAACGGCAACGGGTGGGACGCGGGGGAGACGATGCTGTCGGGCTGGACGGTGTTTCTGGACGGCAACGGCAATGGGGTCGCGGATTCCGGGGAGCAGAGCACTGCATCGGCGTCGAACGGTTACTACGCCTTCGCGGACCTTTCTGCCGGCACCTACACGGTTAGGGAGGTCGTCCAGTCCGGCTGGCGTCAGGCATATCCCAACGCCGGCCGGCCCTATACCGTGACGCTCGGTGCGGGCCAGTCGGTGCTTTACCAGTCCTTCGGCAATCAGCAGTTGACCGCAGCGGCGAGCATC
Source organism: uncultured Planctomycetaceae bacterium (assembly GCA_964354245.1). Taxonomy (GTDB): domain Bacteria; phylum Planctomycetota; class Planctomycetia; order Pirellulales; family Thermoguttaceae; genus CAYGZI01. Next base: position 3,063 of record CAYGZI010000638.1, on the reverse strand, counting down.
AGCGGGTACGTGTGGAACGATCCGAACGGCAACGGCTGGGACCCGGGGGAGACGATGCTGTCGGGCTGGACGGTGTTTCTGGATGGCGACCGCGACGGAATTCTGGATTCCGGGGAGCAGAGCACGGTCTCGGCGTCCAACGGTTACTACGCGTTTGGGAGTCTCAATGCGGGCGCCTACACGGTCCGCGAGGTCGTGCAGTCCGGCTGGCGTCAGACGTATCCCAGCATCGGGCGTCCCTATACCGTGACGCTCAGCGCGGGCCAGTCGGTGCTCTACCAGTCTTTCGGCAACCAGCAAACGGGCATAACGGCGGGGATCAGCGGGCACGTGGCGGCTCTCTCTCTGTCGAGCGATACCCCTTCGACAAGGCCAAGACTGGCCGACGCGGCCTTCGCTGCACTGGTGGGGGGCGAAGACTGGCTCAACCCGATACCCCTGGCTCTGGGTGTGACGCGCCCCATCGTGTGACTGGCGTGCAGGTCCCCTGAGTGGGAAGACGCCGTTAGACTATGGCCGCTCCAGGCATACAATTGCTTGGGGCAAGGCCAAACCTGGCTCATTCGTGATGCAGCTCGATGGAACCGCAGGGCCTGTGCTCATTGGTCGATTGCGAGCCGATCGCGGCAGAGCGGCCGCGCCCGGACGCCCGCTTCCACAAGTTGCGGCTGCTGGGTATCTTGATGGGCGCGGGCCAGGAGGGCTTCGGCAGCGCAGGGGCCATGGCGCACGAGATCGCAAAACTGCTGTTGGAGTATGCAGACTCGTTCCTGGAGCGGACCGAGGCGGTCAAGGTCGCGATGTCTCTGGGGATGACGCTCCGGGAGATCGAGGAGTACCTGGACTGGCTGGATGCCAGCAGGCCGCCGCGTGCGGAAGGCCGGCCGGGCCAGCCGAGCCACCGCGAGCCCCGGGGCCGATCTTGACGAGGCCGGGGGCATGGCCTCGGCGCCAGAAGGCTGGGGGCACTTCTGAGAGCCTTGCAGCGGATACGGCGGTGCGGTCCCATTTCCAATGCCGCTCAGCCAACTCTCGACCAGCGCAGGTCTACCGCGCAAGCAAGTCGATCAGAATCCCCCCCGGAGAGTTGTTTTCTGAAATAATCTTCTTCTACGGTGTCAGGATGGCGGGCGCAGCGGCCTATAAGTAGTGGAGGCGCAGCAGAGGACGTTGCGTCGTTTCATTCGGAGGTGCGTCTGGTGAGCGGAGCGTTTCGGCGGCGCTGGCCGCGTCAACTTGTAGATCACTGGCGAGGAGGTGCGACGATGCAGAACCGCAAGGTATGCGGCGGTCGGATTCGAAGCGGCCTCATCCGGTTGGCGTCCCTTGTTGTGGCCAGTCTGGTGGCTGAATCCGCGGCGTTTGGTGCGGTGACCGCGACAGGATATGGACCGCACCGATACAACAGCAGCACCCTCCATCCTTCACCGGCCATCCGGATGGAGGCGGGTTGCCCCTGGGTTACGCAGGCGTTGGCCGACAACAGCTACGAGTCCGAGCACGACTGGAATTTCCGCTACACGGACGAGCAGGGCGAGGATCTGTCGCTGCAGAACCACCTTAGCATCGTCACGTATGAGCCCTTCGTGGTGAACGCGCCGGACGTCCAGACGCGCGGAGGGCTCTACACCGGGCGTAGCCGGGTCTCAAACAAGGACTGCGGGGGCGCTGTGCTTTACGTCGAATACAATCCTGCTGAGAACATCGACCCCGTTGCGAATGTCCATTGGATCCAGGCGTATCACCAGCGGATTGGCACCGGCAGCCCATACACGACTCACCTGGACGATCTGAACGGCACCTCAGACGGCTTGCCTTGGTACGACAGCGCCGGGGCCGCTGGGTCCGACTGGTTCCTCGATAGGCCATACGACGTCTGCCTCGACTGCCCGTGTCCCGGACCGAGCAAGACCGCGTGCGACACCGACGTCGAGTTTCAGGTTTTCTTGGCAGTGGACAACGTGGAGACTCAGGATGGCCGCACGGTTCACAATGTTGACGTGTATGAGGGCATCTGGTGGGGTTACGAGTTCCGTTGCACGCCTATCCCAGAACCCGCCGCCCTCGTCGTCTGGTCGCTCTTAGGAGCCTCGGCCGTGGTGCTCCGGTGGCGACGACGCGGCAAGGAGTAGTCCCGACCCATTCTCCGCCCGGTCGAAACCGCGGCGGAGCGGGGAGCCTTCTGCAGGACAGGACACCGGCGTGAGCCCTTTATCGGGCTGACGCCGGTGTTTGTTCCTCACCTCCGGCCCCCGGTGGGTGGCTGGGGCAAAGCCAAGCGTGCCCCAGCGGTCGTCGACTGGGGCTTCGCTGCGATCAGCCACCAGCCACCCAAACGAGTTGATCGGCCCGCCGGGCCGACTACAATGGGAGCCAGGTGCTCCAGTTTGCCAGGTGGTCATGGCCGAGGACCCGCGATTGTGGTGCGAGCATGGGCTGGTGGTGGTTGTCGAGGGTCCCCAAGGACGCACGCTGACCACTGCGGAGAAGCCCTATGCACGCGTCGGCTACCATCCGAAATCCGACGTCGTCCTCTCGGGCCCCGGAGTGCCGCGCCGCGGGCTGTATCTCCATGCCACCCACGCGGGGGTATTCTGCGTCCGACTCTCCGACGAAGACTCGGCGGCCGAGCCCGGGCGCGGCTGGCTGGCGCCCGATCGGGCGGTGCCTCTCGGGCCCTACCGAATCTCGGCTCATCTTGCCGGCTGGAGACCGGAGACTGGAGACGGGAGACCGCAGGCCCTTGAGCCGGACCTGGAGGCCCGGGGCAGTGCCGAGGCCCCCTATCCCGTGATCGTGGTCTCGTTTGCCGGGCGGGAGGTTGCCCGGCGGCGCCTGGGACGGCGGTTGACCGTGGTAGGGCGGTGCCGGCCCAGCACCCTGCCGATCTGGGGCAGCGATCTCTCGGCCCCGCACCTGGTCTTTTACTGGGAGGCCGGGGTCCTTTGGGCGATCGATCTGGTGAGCCGCAACGGGACCAGGCTGGACGGGGCCCCGGTTGAAGTTGCTCGGGTCCCGCTGGGAGGCTCTGTGACTCTGGGCGACGTGGAGCTGACGTACTCG
>CAYGZI010000637.1:0-3462 GCA_964354245.1 uncultured Planctomycetaceae bacterium | reverse complement strand
CGGGCGACCAGGGCGGCGAGGTCGCCGGTGGTCGCAAGCGGACCGACCGCGTCGGCCAATTCGACGGGGGTGGAGAACCGCTTGTTCGGGTCCTTTTCCAACATGCACCCGAGGATCCGCACCACCTCCGGCGGCACGTCGCCGCGGAACTGGCGGATCGGCGGCACGGGCTCCCGCGCGTGGGCTGCCAGACGCTCCGCCAGGCCCCTGCGCTCGGGCCCGGCAAACGGCGTGCGGCCCGACAGCAACTTGTAGAACGTGCAGCCGAGACTGTAGATGTCGGCCCGGATGTCCACCGACCGGCTGTCGCTGACCTGCTCCGGGGCCATGTAATCGACCGTGCCGAGGGCCGCGCCCGTTTCCGTCACCTCGCCGCCGGAAAAGGGGACAGGCACATTTTGTGCGAAGCACCCTTCGGGCCTTCCAGGCAAAATGTGCCTGTCCCCTTTTCCGGCGGCAAACTCCAGGCGCGCGAGCCCCAGGTCCAAGAGCTTCACCACACCTTGGGGCGTTACCATCAGGTTCGACGGCTTCACGTCGCGATGCACCAGCTTGTGCCGGTGGACCTCTTGGAGCCCCAGCGCAGCCTGGCGCACGATCTCGCAGACGTCGGCAATGGCGATCGGGTGGCACGCCCGCCCCAGGGCGTTCAGGTCCAGCCCGTCCACGTATTCCATGACCAGGAACCGGGTGCCCTCGACCTCGCGGGCATCGGTGGCGCGGACGATGTTGGGATGATCGACCGCGCCGACGGCCTTCATTTCGCGGTCGAAGCGGGCGATGGCGTGCTGGTCCCAGCGGCGGTCCTTGGAAAGGACCTTGAGCGCGACCATGCGGCCCAGCTTGCCGTGGATGGCCTTGTAGACGGTGCCCATGCCGCCTTCGCCAAGTTTTGCGAGGAGTTGGTAGTCTCCGAGTTTGCCGAGCGGGGCCCAGGTGGCGGTGGGCTGGTCGGCGGGTGATGGGTGGCGGGTGGCGGGTGGCGCGGGAGAAGGGATTGGGGATTGGGGATTAGGGATTGGACGCTGCAAATCCGAAGTCCCCGTCTGGTTGTCTCTTCCCAATCCCCAATCCCTAATCCCCAATTCCTCGTCCCTAGCCCCTAGCCCCTGACCCCTAGCCCCTCCGTCGGCAGGCAAGGATGCCTGCCCTACGGGACCGGCAGGCAAGGATGCCTGCCCTACGCGCTCCTCGCGGAGCCGCCGGTCGTACATCGCCTTCTTGTACGGGTCCAGAAGCCGCACGCGGGCCGCGGCCACTTCGTTCAAGAGCTTCTGGGCGGTCGCCGCGTGCTTGCCGGGGGCCAGCGATTTCAGATGCGCCATGCGCTGATCGGCGGCATGTTCGATGACCTCGGGCCGCTCTTCAAACGGCGGGATGCCCAGGAGGCGATAGCAACTGGGCGGCTGCTCTTCCGGGGGAATCCCCAGCCAGACGTGATAGGCGTCGAAGCCCTCGGCCATGCGTCACCCGCTACAGAATCGCGTCGAGAACGCTGTATTGGCCAGCACTTCCATTGTGGTCCGTTCAAAGCGGGACCGCAAGCCTGAAGCGTGCGCGGCAGGCAAGGGCAGGCAAGATGCCTGCCCTACTGCACCGCCGGCTCGCGGTAGAACCGGTGCTTGGCCTGTCCGACGCCGGTGAAATACTCCGACAGGAATCGCTGCCGCTCGCGCCGGGCATAGGGCGGATGGAAGTTGTCGCCCTTTTCGATCACGGGACGATGCTCCGCAATCCCGCCGAAGCTCCGGGCAGCCGTCATCTCGCAGGGGAACCAGTGGCCTTTGCCTTCGTCGTCCTCCAGGTAAAACTCGGGATAGCAGTGGCCGGGGACCCAAACGGTCCGCGCGGGGACGTCGGCGGTGCGGCATAGGGCGATGAAGAGCGAAGTCAGGTCTTCCACGCTGCCGGTGCCGTCGCGCAGGGCGGCCACGGCCCCCTTGACCTTCCCCTGCCGGAATTCCACCCGGCCGCGCACGTACTCGTAGATCGCCTCGACCTGCTTCCAAGCGTTGGGGACCTCGCCTTTGACTTCCTTAAGCGCGGCCTTGATCTTCGGGTTCTTGACTTCGATCATGGGGCTGGCCATGAGGTACGGGCGCAGGTTCTTCGGGAGTTTCCTGGGGTCCGGCAGCACGTAGATGTCGGTCTTCTCCGGCGGCAGCAGGGCGTGGCGCCGGATCTCATAGGTAATCAGGGCCTTGGCCTCGGCGCCGGGCGCAAGCTGCGCGATCCGGACCACCATCACCTTGACCGTGCCGTCAACCGTCTCGTAGCCCGTGCGCGCGCCCGGCGAGATCTCTTCGGCGAGGACCGTCAACTGCTGCTCCGGCCACTCGCTCGGCAGCGGCACGTAGCCGACCATGTCCCTGCACGGGCCCGCTGCGGCTTGGACCAGAAGCCCAAACTGCCACCGCTGCACCTGCGCCTCGCCCAGCCTGGGTCCCTTGGGGTCGCCTCCCTCTTGAAACTGGCATCGAGCGGGCGACACAGCCGCCAGGAGCACGATGAGCGAGGTCAGAACGTGGCGTTGCACAGGCGTTGACTCCTTGACGGTCCGCTTTGTGAACTGGACGATTGGGTTCCCGCCTCGGCCTGCAAACCGGGGTCACTGAGCGATCATCTGGAGTTCCAGCCGCGCACCCGGAACCCGGGGAACCCCCGACACCGTGGTCGCCAAGAATCGCTGCTTGACCCTTCTGCCCGTCTTGGGATCCGTCGCCATGACCGAATCCCCTTTTTGCAGAATGATGCGCCCCTTGCCGATCTCGGGGTTCAGCGTGGCGCTTGTCGATGCATCCCCGGCAAACCAGACTCCTTTGCCTTGGCCGTCTACCAGATACAGTTCGTAGTAGCAGTGCTGCACATCGGTGTTTGAGGTGACGCCAATCAGCCGAGCGGGAATACCGGCCGCCCGGAGCAGGGCCACCGCCAACGAGTTTTTTTCCGCGCACACGCCCGTGCGCTTCTCGATCGTCTCCAGCACGCTCTGCCGCCCCAGCTCCGGCGGGAGCACGAACCGGATACTCGTATACACCCACGCATGGATCGCCCGGGCTTTGTCCCAGGCGGTTTTCTGGGTGCCGGCCACCTCCCGGGCCAACTGGCGGACCGCCGGGTGGTCGCTCTCAATCAAGGGGCTGGGGGCCAGGTACTTCACCCTCTCCCGATCGAGCTTCGCAGGGGTCGGAGCCGAAAACTCCAGCGCGTCGGCGGGCACAGGCAAAGCAGGTATCAGCTCCACCTCGAAGGTAACGACCGCTCGAGCCTCAGCCCCGGCGGCCAGCGAGGGCAGACGGATCGTCATCTGCCGCGTCGAGTCCGCAAGGGTCTGGTACCTGACTACGGCTCCAGGCGGGAGTTCCTCCTTGACCACGCGGGCTCGCTGTTGCCCGGGCCAGTTTCCAGGGACCGGCATAGTGGCGACAATGTTGCGAAATGCCCCCCCTTCGGCCGTAATGA